>JAOUKG010000001.1 GCA_029882725.1 Cyclobacteriaceae bacterium | reverse complement strand
CTTCCTGTACCAGATTCGAAAGCAGTAATGGCTGCGTCCAAATCCGCTTCAACTTGGTCATATACTTCCTGTACGGTTGACCTTGGTTTACTGGAATAAGGGGGTTCTGTAGCAAACAGTAATGGAACCCCGGGATCAGTGGCGGGATTACCAATCAGGTACCCTCTGCCAAAATGCTGTACCAATTCCAAATAAGCGTAGGCTCTGTACGTATATGCCTGACCTAATATTTCAAATAATTCAGGAGTTTCAGTAAGTCCCCCTCCTTCAATTCCATTAATGATGAGGTTGGCATGTACGATTATATTATAACGATGATACCACATGATCTCAACCAAAAGTGAAGTTGGTACGGTATGTTCATTCCACTGCATGGCGTCGCGCCAACTCAAATTGTTAGCGTTTGCTGAATGAATTAGGTGCCCCGCTAAATTATCACCAAGAGGTATGAAATAGTGATTGTTCGCAATTGCAGTATTTCCACCAGGGAATACAGTTTGAGATTGTGAGTACAATCCTCTATGGATACCATTCAGTACAATTTCCATATTTTCAATGCTAGATAATGCAATATTGGTGGAAATTGCATCGGTTGGTGTTCGTTCAAGAAAATCATCTTGACATGAGACCATCATCAAGATGATCAACACCAAATATGAATTTTTTAATATATATGACATATTTAAAGATATTTAAATGATTTAAAATGATAGATTAACACCCAACGATAGGATTCTGCCGGGCACAAAATCATTTCCGGGTGCAGTTCCTGCCAGGTTGTATTGAGGGTCTAAACCGTTACGCTTACTCTTAAGAAATAAATTCTCCCCGGTAATAGATACTCTTAAGCTGTTTAAGTCAATTTTACTTAACAGATCAGGGCTAAATGTATACCCAAAACTGGCATTACGAATCGCCAAGTAGGAAGCATTAGTAATAAATCTATCTGATTGAGTTTGAACTAACTCTACATTACCGTTTTCCAATCTAGGTACATCTGTAATATCATCAGATTGCTTCCAGGCATTTAAGATATCAGGGTGCCACGAGCGTCCATAACTACCTGCATGCATCATACCTGCATAGGCGTTGTCCAATACTTCACCACCTATTGCATAGGTGATTAATAGGTTGAAATCAAATCCTTTATAGTTAAGGCTATTATTTACAGAGCCTATAAAATCAGGTACTGCGGATGCTTCAACATAACCTCTCTGCGTAGAGGACCAATCAGTAGTTGTTAAGTGGTTTCCATCTACATCTAGAACGGGTACGCTATTATTATTCTCATCAAAATCATATTGATAATACAATTGATCACCCGTTTGCGGATCTACTCCTGCAGTCTTATACAGGAAGAAATCATATCGTGATCTTCCTTCAGCCCACCTTTTACTTCCGTCTATGAATGGAGAAGGTAAATCAGTGATTTTATTTCTCAAGGTGGTTCCCAGGAGTGTCGCATCCCATTTTAAATTTTCTTTTTTAATGAGATGTGCCGTTATTCCGATTTCTATCCCGTCATTATACATCGATGCTGTGTTGGCTAGGACTTCATTAAGTCCATTACTTAGAGCAATAGGTACTGCATATAACAAGTCAGTATTATTTCTTCTGTAGTACTCTATGGAACCATCTATGAAATTGTTGAACAGACCAAATTCGACTGCCACATCATAATTAATAGATGTTTCCCACTGCAAATCAGGATTGCCAAGCGAAGCAAGTAAGAAGGCTGGCTTCGCTGCGTTCGACGTAATATTAAATAGCGGCTGTGATGGATACCAATCACGGAATCCTAAGTTATCGTTACCTACTTCTCCGTAGGAGGCACGCAGTTTCAATCGGTTTATCCAACTGACGTTTTTAATAAATGCTTCCTGGTCTAATCTCCAGGATGCTCCGACTGAATAAAAAGTACCCCATCTATTGTCCTTATCAAAGCTTGAAGAACCATCTCTTCTTACAGACGCACTCAGGAAATATTTGTCGTCATAATCATAATTAGCTCTAAGGAAATATCCTTCAAGTGCCCTGTCGTATGCAGCTCCGGAAAGCCTGACGATATTGGAAAAGTTATCAAATTCATAAATGCCATTTACAGTTTGAATGGTCTTTAATCCACCAACCTGTGAATCTACTACCTCATAACTTTCATGACCCGCAGTAAGGTCTAAATTATGTAGTTCAAAAGTTTTTGAATAGTTTAACAACTGGTTGAATGTCGTACTGACTAAACGTCTTCTGGTTTGACTTAAGCGGCCATCAGGTTGGGCATCACCAATAATAGGGTTTTCGTATTCATTCTCAAAATAATCAACGATATCCCCACCGTAATTCAATCTTAGAGATAAACCATCAATAATTTCAACATCACCAAAGAATCTATATCCGTAAGCATTGTCCTGATCATATTCATTATTCAATGTAAGCTCTTGAATCGCATGACGTCCCTGGTTAACAGGTCTGGAACCAATGTTATATTGAGGATAGCCTTCGCCATTGTCCCATACTGGTTGACCCGCTGCATCGCGAACAATGTTTCCTTGAAGGTCATTTACATATACGGGATAGATAGAACCCATATTTTGCGAAAAGCTAAATGGATTTACAATACTTCCGGATCCTGCAGAACTAGGCCCACGGGTCTCGGTTAGGGAAATATTTGTGCTACCTCCTATTTTAAGACGATCGTTAACATCGAATTCAGCATTTAAACGAGAGGTTATTCGATCAAATCCTGAGCGGATCACATAACTTTCGTCATCCAGATAAGATGTAGAAAAGATTATTGAATGATTTTCACCGCCTGCAGAAATATTAACATTATAATTCTTTCGAACTCCAGTTTGCTGTAATTGTTCAAACCAGTCCAAAGCATCATAAATAACCTCAGCATTGGGATTTAAGCGACCGTCAGTACCAACGATTTGATCGTTAGGTACATTGAACGGATTATAACCCAATTGATTGTAAATGTTATTGGTTGCAAAAGTTGGATCGCCACCAGCTGCTGAGGTATTTCTAAGAGCTTCCCACATTCCTTCGTAATACTGGCCAGGTGTAACCTGATCGTAAAAAGGAACAGCACGTGTTACTAAACCTGTTGTGGCTGACGCATTTACTTGTATTCCACCTTTTTTGCCTTTTTTGGTTGTAATGATCACCACACCATTCGCAGCTCTTGAACCGTAAAGTGAAGTTGAAGCAGCATCTTTAAGAATAGTGAATGATTCGATATCCATCTGATTCAGAGTGTTCAGTGGCGCATTGTACTGGATACCATCAACGATATACAGAGGTGTTATGGAACCGTTTAATGTCCCGACACCTCTAATCACAATTCCGGGAGAATCTCCGGGACCTGCCGGGGAAGTGAATTGCACACCTGTCGCATTTCCCTCAATAGCAGAAATTGGCGATGTAACGCTTCTGGATAATAGTTGTTCAGAATTGATCACGCTTGCTGAACCAGTAAAGGATTCTTTGGTCGTCTCTCCGTATGCAATAACCACAACCTCAGCCAATTCCTGGATATTTGTCTCCATACTTACGTTAATAACTGACCTGTTACCAACAACCTCACTTACATCTAAATAACCTATAAAGGTGAAGGATAAGGTAGCTCCATCCTGAGGAACTGTTATTTGATAGTTACCGTCAATGTCAGTGACGACACCTGTTGTTGTACCCTTTAGCACAACGTTTACGCCAGGAAGTGCAGTGCCATCTTCTGCAGAAGTCACCTTACCTGACACGGTACGCTCTTGAGCCCACGCTATACTTGCGATAGATGTGAACACAAACATAAAAGTGATTTGTAAAATTTTTTTCATGCTTTTGTTTTTTGATTAAAAATTCATAAACAAAAATAATAAAAATTTGCATTTCTGTCCTTAGAAAATTAAATACTTTCCAAAGAAAATCAAAACGTAACCCTTCGGCCTACTACCTATTGTAAACTGATGAATCTTCATTAAAAAAGCATAAAGCTATTTTCAGATAGGTAGGAGTCTTTCCTACTCAGATAGTTTGGTGTTCTGTATTGTGTTTTCTGCCAGGTTATTGTCCATCTGTACTTCCCCGCTTTCTACATACCGCCTCAATTTGTTCCACTGAGCATAAGTGTGGTGGATGGCCTTGCCTATGACAACTCACCAAGGTCACTGCTTTTATATAACTCAGTATCTGTTTTGGTCGTGAGATTTAGTATTGAAAAATATATTTGATGGATATTAGAATTATCTAAACCAATATTTCTTCTTGTAAACTCATTAAAATATGATGTTTCAATAATGCCATAATTATAACCCATAAATTTTTTATCACCCAATTCAACAAGTGAATTGGAAGTAATATTGGAACTCAGTAAACTCCATGAATCACCTTGATTGATTGAAACATAGGTCCCTTCAGATTTAAATATGTAGAAAACGCTTTCTGTAAATGAAATCTTCGACATACTGTAAATACTTGTGGGAATTGGTAGTCTATTCCATGAGAAACCCTGATCCTTCGAAAAGAACATACCATCATAACCATTTCCAACTAAAATGAAGTTCTCGTATGCTTCTAATGTAGTAATACCAAAACCCAGACCATTTATTTCCACCTTGTTGAAACTATTTCCATAGTCTGTACTTACATGAAGGCCATTTGATAGAGTGCCAATCCATAGTTTATTTGAGGAAGTGGTCATTGAAGACGGGGAGAAGCCTGCATCCAATGATTTCCAGGTAACACCATAATCTATTAGACTTTACAACTTTTCCAGCTGTAAGGGCTATTAGTGTGTCATTTAAGATTTCAAATTGACTTACCGCTCTTGGTCGTGAAGGTTCAAAAAGCCGTTGTTCCCAAGTTGCTCCATAGTCATACGATACGATTAAGCAATACCTGTCAAATAAATGGTATCTCCCTTGAAATTAATTTCAAGAAAAGTAGTGATACGCAAATGATCTAATGATGAATTTCTTTTCCACGTTTTCGCAGAATCGCTTGAGATATATAATCCATTTTTGGATGTTGCAAATATTAATCCATTATCAACTTTCAGGTCATAAATAGTACCACCTGTAATGCCATTATTGACCTTTTGCCATTGTCCAAAGATTGATGAACAGGCTATTGGTATAAGAATAATTGAAAGACAATACCTTAACAAATTCATATAAAGTTGACTAATGATAATATTTAGCGATATACTATTTTATACAAGGTTATTTTAGTTAGATTAATGTTTTGTTAATTAATTACTAAAAAGTTACCTTAATCTGTAGATTAAACACAATTAACCTTCTTCAATAGAATATCTAGCCTTCCCAAAGCTAGATTAAGATTGTGATAGAGATTGAGATCTGAGATTGCTTACCAGCCCTTCCCCGACAATACACTTCAACCACCGAGCCCCTGCGGGATACCCGATTCTTGTTTCAAGATTCATGAATCGGGAATAAAATCCTTTTCCCGAAAGGCTTTGCTACTTTCCTATACAAAACTTCCCAAAAATATTACCTAAAATCTCCTCATTGCTCACTTCTCCGGTGATCTCTCCAAGGCTTCCCAGGGCTGCACGGATGTCTTCTGCCAGTAAATCACCGGTTATATGGTTGTCCAACCCTCTCTCTACGGCAGATAATGCCTCACGGGTGCGCAAAAGTGCTGAGTAATGCCGTGCATTGGTAATAATTACTTCACTTTTCACTACTTCTTTGGTCAGGGTTTTCTCCACCAACTTCTTTTTAAGTAGGTCAACATCTTTTTCTCGTTTTGCACTAATCTGTATTAAATGCTCCCCTTCATTTAAGTGGCTCAATTCAATTACAGGACTTGTTACATCCAGTTTGTCTACCTTGTTGGCCACCATAAGATAGGGAACCTGTAAGGCCGTTAGCTCTTCTTTTCTTTGCTGTAGTTCTTCAGGAGTTTCGGTGGTTATGTCAAAAAGATACACAATAATTGAAGCCTTTTTCATTTGCTCGTAAGCGCGTTCCAC
Organism: Cyclobacteriaceae bacterium; assembly: GCA_029882725.1. Taxonomy (GTDB): domain Bacteria; phylum Bacteroidota; class Bacteroidia; order Cytophagales; family Cyclobacteriaceae; genus JAHEMU01. Next base: position 14,231 of record JAOUKG010000001.1, on the reverse strand, counting down.
ACCCAATGCTTCAATATGGTCTGTGGTGTCGCGCAATCCTGCGGTGTCGATAAACCGGAAATTAATGCCTTCAATTTGTATTTGATCCTCGATTACATCGCGCGTAGTACCTGCGATATCACTTACAATGGCCTTTTCTTCAGAAAGCAACATGTTGAGTAAAGTGCTTTTACCCGCGTTGGGCTTTCCGGCAATTACCACAGCTACGCCGTTTTTTATTACCTGCCCCAAGTCAAAACTCTTAATTAAAGGATCAATTACGGCATTTAACTCATTTACAAGATTCCTTAAATCCGATCTGTCGGCAAATTCCACATCTTCTTCACCGAAATCCAGTTCCAATTCCACCATGCTGGCAAAGTGCAATAGTTTTTCCCTGGAAATGGCCAGTTTTTCCGAAAACCCACCCCGCATCTGATTAATGGCAGCCTGATGACTGTGTTGGCTGTCGGAATGAATCAAATCGGCAACAGCCTCTGCCTGGGTGAGGTCAAAACGCCCGTGGAGAAAAGCCCTTTTGGTAAATTCACCAGGTTCTGCCATGCGTATCCCGTGTCTCAAAAACAGTTTTATTATCTCCTCTACTATAAACGGGGACCCATGACAGGATATTTCTACCGTATCTTCTTTTGTAAAAGAATTAGGCCCTTTAAAGAGTGCAATGACTACTTCATCTACTATTTTATCGCCATCTGTGAGGGTTCCAAAATGCACAGTATGTGACTTTTGTTCGGAAAGTTTATTTCCCCGGAACAATGAATCGGTTATTTGAATGGATTTATTTCCCGAAAGCCTTATAACCGCTATAGCGGAGACCCCCGGGGGGGTAGAAGGGGCAATAATCGTTTCGTTGAACAAGTTCATGTACTTAAGTAGGTATTTTGTCGAAAATGCACTTTTTGTGACCGTAAAAGTACGGTATTTTGGCCATTCAAAGAAAATACAAAAGGATTATTAGATGATATCATTCCCAGTAGTAATAAGTTTTTTAAATTGTACTCGGTAGGCTTTAGTTGAGTAGTTTATGAATAAAAATGAGACACTATTAAGAAAACTTTATTTTGGTAGAAAATACCGTGATCTGATAGGCATTTTAAGTATTGTAGGCTTTTTCACTACTCTTCTAATTGCCCTGATGGTCATTTTTGTGTTGGAGAAGTACATGTTGGGTATTAGGGTATTGATAGGCTCGTTGGTTTTTGTTCTTTGTTATCTGTTAAACTTTAAGGGGTACACTTTTTTAAGCAGATTGTTGATTTCATGGCTTATCCCTCTCGCCGTTGTAGTTATTTCTGTTACTGAAAAAATTGATATGAACTTTGATTATTCCGTAACCCCCGAAGATTATTTTAGCGCAAGGATTATACTTATTACCGGAATTATATATCCTATTCTCACAATAGGATATATGGAAAAGAAGTTATTTATAGCCTCTATATTGCCCACAATAATTTGTTTGCTCTTTTTTGACCCTATACATTATTATTATAATGTTGGTTATAATGAAATTGGCTTAAATACAGCAATTTATGTGAAGTCGAATCTGTACACATTTATTAGTTTTGGGTTTATAATATCTTCTGTTTTTTATTATAAAGTGAGAAGTGAGTCCAGTGAATTTGAGCAATATTTAAACAATAATAAAAATGCTCAAGTGTTGTCTTCCCTCGCAACGTTTGCAAATAGTAACAGTCTTCTTTCAGGAAATACCAATAATGCAATAATGGATGCCTGCAGTTTAATTTGGCAATGCACGAATTCAAATCTAATTGGTTTGTGGTTTTTCGATACCGATAATAGTTTATTTATTAATAAAGGAAATTTTCTGGGGGGGAAATACTTTTCCAACCACAAGTTTCTTGATAGAGAAAAGTATGAAAAACTCTATACAATGCTGTTAGACGAGAAACACAAGAATCTTACAGCCCTAAACTTGAACTTTACTTTTTGGAAAAATTCAACATCTGCTCTGGGTTCAAAATCAAGAAATCAAATCATTACCCCATTTTATGGTGAGTTTGACGATTTGAAAGGGTTTATTGTGTGTGAGAATGATCAATTAGTTTCAGATGAATGGAATTCAATATTCATACATTCGGTTTGTCAATTGATACAGAAAGGATATATTTTTGCGATGTTGGAAAAACAACAAACTGAAATTACCAGCCTTAATTTTGGTTTGGAGGAGCAAGTGAATTTACAAACACGTGAGCTTAAGGATAAAAACAAGAAACTCATTGACTTTGCATTTATGAACTCACATGTGCTGAGGGCTCCCATTACAAGAATTTTAGGATTAATTAATGTGATGGAATTATCAAAAACCCAAAAGGAAAAAGAGGAAGTGATGCAATTACTTAAAGAGACCACCATCGATCTTGAAAAGATCACTCAAGAAATGAGTAGGGCAGTGGAATTTGTGGAATCATAACTTTCTAATTCTTGTTCTCTATACTTTGAAAATGAGCCAAAGCAAATTTTATTTCTGAATACGTGTAATCATCCCCCAGTTTTTCCTTGATTTTTGTGAGCCCGGTTTCTTTAAGAGTATCAATAACTACCAAAATGTTTTCCAATTTGTCTTTTTGCACAAAATCCAAAACATTCAGTTCACCCGATTTAACATAAACAGTAAGGTGAGATTCAATGGTGGAGTAAACCATTCCCCGTGTTTTAGCAGTTTCTGCAATAGAACCTGTTTTTTTGTAAATCTCAAAACTGGCTAAACGTGTATCCGATTTTACCTTTTTTGTTATGGTTGATCGCAGTTGCTCTTCCATGGGGCTTTCAACCTGATACAGACTTTCTTTCTCAAATTCAGTTTTTTTAATAGCAGAACCCAAAAGAGCCTCGGCCTTTTTCATTTGAAGAAATTGTTGATAAATTACTCCCTTTAGTTCTTTAAGTTCTTTTACATACGTTTTTGTGCCTTTTTGAACTGATATAGTATCAATATGTGTCTGAATCTTTTTCGCCACTTCGGTAAGTAGTGGGTTAAAATAATTTCTGGCCTTTTTTACTCGTTCAATTAAGTTTTCAAGTCCATTGATTTTATCCCTCTCTAAAATATTTTCAATTTGTCTGCAGAATTTTTCAGACACATCTTTAAAAGGGAGTAGTTCGCTTAATACTTCAGATGCCCATGGCAATTGCTTTTGCTTTATAGAGTTAATTTCCGATTTGTCGTAGGATTGTTTGTGCTGTAAAAATTCCCTTATCATGTCGTCAAAAAGGAATGATTTTTTCGTAAAATCCTTAAAATAGCTTTGTGTGGCCATTTTTAGGTCTTCTTCGGTCAATTTTTTCTCCTGATTTTCATGAATATACCCAACCAGAGAGGGGTCATTCTTAAATTGTGAATCGGGAATAGGCGCTGCAAGTACCAATCCTTTCAGAGAGGTTAATCTTGAGAGGGCCACATACATCTGTCCGGAAATAAATGTGTCGGAGAGATCCAGTACTGCCTTTTCAAAGGTTAACCCCTGACTTTTATGGACTGTAATGGCCCATGCAAGTTTTAAAGGGTACTGCATAAAAGTTCCCACGGTTTTTTCTTCAATTTCCTGTTTGTCTTCGTTGAGGATATACTTTTTATTTTCCCAGGTGTACGGGGTAACTGTAATATCCTCAGTGCCATCAGGAAAGGAAACAATAATTTCATCGTCATCGATAAAGCTGATTTTTCCAATTTTACCATTAAAAAACTTTCCTTCTCCTGAAGGATCGTTCTTAATAAACATAACCTGAGCTTCTTTTTTTAATACGAGGGAATTATCAGCAGGGAACATATGTTCTCCGAAATCGCCGCTTAATGTAGCTTTGAAAGTTTTTGGGGATTCTTTAATCTGATCCAGACGTTCCTGATTAATTTTATCAGCCTTTCTGTTATGTGTAGTGATATGAATGTATCCTGGTTGATCTTTAAGGCTGAAGTTTTTATCATAATGACTGTTTATATTATCCAGATCACCATCATTAATTGTGTTATTTCTGAATTTATTCAATAATTCAATAAATTCATTATCGGTTTGTCTGTAAATTTTGTCGAACTCGATGTAAACAGGAGGGGTGTTTTGCAAAACTTTTGCATTAAAAAAGAACATGCTGTCGTAGTAAGGACTTAAATACGGCCACTCATGTCTTTGTACCACGGGTGGTAACTGAAGTAAATCGCCTATGAAGAGTAATTGAACCCCTCCAAATGGCTCTGTCATTTTTTTTCTTACACTCCTCAATACATGATCTATGGCATCAAGAAGATCAGCCCTAAGCATACTTACTTCATCTATTACCAGTAAATCAAGCTTGCGTATGATTTTTCTTTTTTGGGAGTTAAGTTTTGACTTGGAAATTAATGTATAAGGTGTGGTAATGTTTTCCGAGAATTCTCTGCCTCGTAGTGCTTTATCATCGGGTAAAAATATTCCAAAAGGTAATTGAAACATTGAGTGTAAAGTAACCCCACCGGCATTTATAGCAGCAATACCCGTTGGGGCAGCCACTACTGTATTTTTATGTGTATTACTGATTATTGCCTTGAGAAAAGTGGTTTTCCCTGTACCTGCTTTCCCGGTAATAAAAATAGGATTGCCAGTTTGGTTAATGTATTTACGGGCTAATGTTTGTAGTTCTGTTGACAATTTGTAGAAAATTATTTATTTTATGTTTTGTGAAATATGTAAAATAAAATTTAAATATATAAAAAAGGTATAAATATTTATTATAAAAGTTAAATAAATATATTTATTTGTTTGTGTGCCATTTCAGGTTTCAAATTTACACAAATTATTTCCCTATTTTTGCATTTAGAAAAATCGTAAATTTAAATGAGGGTATTGAAAATGTTTCGATCGTCTGCACAGGATAATAAACAAGAGGCTATAAGCCATTTGAAGAATTTACTTGCTATTGCAAAGGCAGATGGTATCGTGGCTGAAATAGAACAGCATTTGATGATTTCTGTGGCATCTCGTTTAGGAATATCGATAGAAGAGTTCAATAAAATTTCAGGTAATTTAGAAAATATTGAATTTGTACTGCCCGAAAAATACGACGATCGCGTAGAACAATTTCAAGACATATTGATGTTGATGTCTGTTGACAATCATATCGACGAAGAGGAAATGGAAACCTGTAAAAAAATTGCAGAAAAATTTGAATTAACGGAAAGGGATTTTAAACAATTGGTGGATAATTATCTTATGTAGTATAAGGTAAATTATTTTCTTTTCACCGAACCCATCCAGGAACCGAGTTTTCTTTTATGAATTTCCTGAGGTATTAAACCAGTTTCCCTGGCTTGCTTTACAGATTCAACAGTATAAAAGGAAGCAGGTAGAAGTTTTCTGGTTTCATTCAGAAACTCCTTCATTTGATCTCTGTTTATTACTGTGAATAACACACCCTCGGGACCATCCTGTGAAACCCCTTGCAAAACTGTATGTCTCATTTTATTTTTATCCAGGTATTTTAAAAGATTATCAAAGGGTTCCGAACTGATAACTCTTACCACAACTTTTCCCAGAGCCAGCTTTTCTTCAATAAGCATACCCACAAGAATTCCGGTAGCAAAACCCAATGGATAGGCTATGTATGAAGCAATATTATCAATGTTTTTAAAAATTTGACCAATTGCCAAAAGCCAAATTAATGATTCAAAAAAACCAAGAATTGTACTGACTAGTTTACGGCCACTCATTACAAAAATGATACGGATAGTATTTATGGATACATCTAAAATTCTTGCTATAAAGATGAGTAAAGGCAATAAGACATAGCTGAAAATGGATTCACTTATGCCATAATTTTCAAGGAAAAAAGTCTTCATTTCTGTATTCGTGTGTCAGTGTGGTTGTGTGTATAAGTGTATGTAAACTATTGTGTATTTCTTTCGTACAACATTTTCATCATTCCATCTTTCAAACCAACAGAAGGCACCAAAATTGAATGAGAACCAGCCCATTTCATTACAGAAACATATATTTCTGACGCTGGAATAATTACATCGGCCCGATCAGGATTCAGTTGAAGTTCCAATAACCGTTGTTCAAAAGGCATTTCCCTGATTAATTTTTGAATTGCTAATAGACGATTTAAAGACATAATACGGCCTGATTTTAATTTAGCCAATTCGAAAAACTTGTTGATGTTTCCTCCGGTACCTACTGCAATGGGCCTTTCTTTGCGCAAAAGGAAATTACTCCGTACCCAATCTTCCATTTCTTTCCAGGTGGCAGGGGCGTCTGTCATACTTAACCTGCGAACAGAACCAATTTTAAAAGAAGCCGATTGTATTTTCCTTCCTTCTTTATAAACATTTAGTTCAGTACTGCCACCACCTACATCAATATGTAGATAAGTGCGCTCGTCCAGGTAGCTAAGTATGGCATTGTTGATCATTTGAGCTTCTTCTTCACCATCAATAATGTCAATATTGAGGTCGTAAGTATCCTTCACAAGTTTTATTATTTGAGCTCCATTTTCAGCTTCCCTCATTGCCGATGTAGCGCAGCCCATATAATCTGTAAGTTCATAAAGATCAATGAGGATTTTGAATGCATGCATCAATTGCAGAAACTTCTCTTTTTGTCCTTCAGAAATCTTTCCGGTATCAAATACGTCTTTTCCCAAACGCATTGGAAATCGAACATATTCAAGCTTTTTGAAAAATGGGCCATCTGGGGTTTCCAATACATTGGTCACCTGTAACCTGATGGCATTTGATCCAATATCTATAGCACCTAATTTCACATTTAATTAATTTAATTTTGCACAATTTCTTACTTATTGTCAGAAAGATAAAGAATATTTTAATATTACTCTTTTATTAGCGTAATTTGCAGCACTTATCGTGAAAGACTGAGGGATTGGGCCCTAAGACGTCTTGGCAACCTTGGTGAAACTTGGTGCTACTTCCTACCTCACTACCGAACGTGGGGGAAGATAAGTGTTCGGCAGTATCCCTCCAACACTCTTTCACTCTTTCAGATAAGCTTTTTAAATTTTATTAAATAGAAGAAGCGTGAGGGTAAACGATTTAATCAAAGAACGAATATTGGTACTGGATGGTGCCATGGGTACAATGATCCAACGTTATAAGTTGGAAGAAGAAGATTTTCGTAAAGGCCATTTTGAAAACCATGATAAACCTCTTAAAGGTAATAATGATATATTGGTACTTACCAGGCCCGATGTTATTAAGGAAATACATGAGGAGTACCTGAAGGCAGGTGCAGATATTATTGAAACCAATACATTTTCATCTACCACCATTGCACAAAAGGATTATGGCCTTGAAGGTTATGTTGATAAAATAAACTTTGAAGCGGCTCGTATTGCCAAAGAGGTAGCAGATAAATATACCAAAGCCAATCCTGAAAAGCCCCGGTTTGTTGCAGGATCTATTGGTCCTACCAACATGGCTGCATCCATTTCACCTGATGTAAATAATCCCGGTTACCGCAGTGTAACTTTTGATGATTTGAAAACTGCATATAAAGATCAGGCAAAATCATTAATTGAGGGAGGGGCAGACCTGCTTTTGGTTGAAACTGTTTTTGATACATTGAATGCGAAAGCAGCTTTATTTGGCATCCGGGAACTTTTTGATGAAATTGGTTGTGAATATCCAGTAATGATATCAGGTACTATTACAGATGCCAGTGGCAGGACGTTGTCGGGACAAACCACAGAAGCCTTTTTAATATCCATTGGACATTTTCCATTATTGAGTGTAGGTCTGAACTGTGCATTGGGGGCAAAGCAATTGCATCCGTATTTGAAAATATTGGATAAAGACGCTCCTTTTTACACAAGTGCACACCCCAATGCGGGTTTACCCAATGAATTTGGTGAATACGATCAAACACCCGATCAAATGGGCAAAGAGATTGAAGGTTTCCTTCAGGAAGGATTGTTGAATATAATCGGGGGATGTTGCGGTACCACGCCAGATCATATAAAAGTGATTAGCGAACTGGCTTCAAAATATAAACCAAGGAATAAGGATGTCGATGAAGAATAGGAAACTTGCTTTGAGTGGTTTAGAGCCGTTGATTGTATCAAAGGAGTCTAATTTTGTGAATGTTGGGGAACGTACTAATGTTACAGGATCAAGAAAATTCCTGAGGCTGGTACGGGAAGGGAATTACGATGAAGCATTAAGTATTGCACGTGATCAGGTGGAAGGTGGTGCCCAAATTCTTGATGTCAACATGGATGAGGGGATGATCGACGGGAAAGAAGCAATGGTTACTTTTTTGAATTTAATAGCTGCAGAACCTGATATTTGCCGGATTCCCATTATGATTGACTCTTCCAAGTGGGAAATTATAGAGGCCGGGCTGAAATGTGTTCAGGGAAAAGGGGTTGTAAACAGTATAAGTTTGAAGGAGGGTGAGGAGGTATTTATAGAACGTGCCAAAACTATCCGAAACTATGGTGCTGCGGTAATCGTAATGGCTTTTGATGAAGAAGGGCAAGCAGATAGCTATCAAAGAAGAATAGACATCTGTAAGAGATCGTATGATGTTCTTGTTGAAAAAGTGGGTTTTCCCTGTAATGACATAATTTTTGATCCCAATATTTTCCCTGTTGGAACGGGAATGGAAGAGCACAGAAGGAATGCAATCGACTTTTTTGAAGCTACAAAATGGATAAAAGAAAACCTTCCCGGAGCTTTAGTAAGTGGTGGTGTAAGTAATGTATCGTTTTCATTTCGTGGAAACGACCGTGTACGGGAGGCGATACATGCGTCATTTTTATACCACGCAATAAATCACGGAATGGATATGGGTATTGTAAACCCTGCTATGCTGGAAGTGTATGATGAAATCCCTGCAGAGCTGCTTGAAAGAGTAGAAGACGTGTTATTGGACAGAAGAGATGATGCAACAGAAAGACTTCTTGAATACGCAGAGAGTTTAATAGATACCGGAGGAAAAAAGGTTAAACAGGAAGAAGATTGGAGAAGTGACCCCGTTGAAAAAAGGTTGTCTCACTCTTTAATAAAAGGAATAACCGATTATATTGATATTGATATTGAAGAAGCCAGGCAAAAAATAGAATCCCCTCTACAGGTTATTGAAGGTCCTTTAATGGACGGAATGAACATTGTTGGGGATTTGTTTGGTAGTGGAAAGATGTTCTTACCACAGGTTGTAAAAAGTGCCAGGGTAATGAAAAAGGCAGTGGCCTACTTAATTCCATACATTGAAGAGGAAAAAAGAAGAACCAAGGTAGTGAGTAAAGCCACTCGCGTATTGATGGCCACTGTAAAAGGCGACGTTCACGATATAGGAAAAAATATTGTAGGGGTGGTATTGAGTTGTAATAATTTTGAAGTTATAGATATGGGAGTGATGGTTCCCACAGAAAAGATACTGGATGCTGCTGAAGAACATAAGGTAGATGTTATAGGTTTAAGTGGTTTAATAACCCCTTCACTGGATGAGATGGTTACAGTAGCGAAAGAAATGGATAAAAGGGGAATGACAGTACCCTTACTAATAGGAGGAGCCACCACAAGCCGGATACATACTGCTGTAAAAATAGATCCTGAATACAGTGGTGCTGTAATTCATGTATTGGATGCCAGCCGTTCAGTACCTGTGGTTTCAGAACTCGTTTCTTCACCAGAGAAACAGGCGATTGCAAAAAGCAGGTACAAGGAAGAGTGTTTGCAATTGAGAAACGACCATCAAAAGAGAGTTAAGGCCAAGGACTATATAAGTTTGGAGGCAGCCAGGGAAAACAAATTCAAAACCAATTGGGAAAGTGTAAAAACTGTAAAACCCCGGTTTATAGAACGCAGGATAGAGGAACCTTCCGTTGAAGTTTTGAGAAAATATATTGATTGGACTCCCTTTTTCTCTACCTGGATGTTAAAAGGTAAATTTCCTGATATTTTTGAAAACAAAGTAGTGGGAGTACAGGCCAGGCAATTGTATGATGATGCTCAAAAAATGCTGGATCTTTTTTCTGATGAAGGTATTGTAAAAGCAAAAGGAGTAACCCGTTTTTTCAAAGCGGGAAGCACTAATCGTGATGAAGTGGTGTTGTTTGATGAGGAAGGAAAGGAGTTTGAAAGGCTTCAATTTATACGGCAGCAGGGTAGGAAAGCAGAGAAGTTACCCAACATATGTTTAAGCGATTTTATAGCACCTATTGAATCAAATAAAGAGGATTATATTGGCATGTTTGCTGTGACCGCCGGTTTGGGATTGGATGGTTTGTTGGAAAAATATGAAAAAGACCACGACGATTACAACTCGATTATGGCCAAGGCTTTGGCCGATAGGTTGGCAGAGGCTTTTGCGGAGTACCTTCATGAAAAAGTAAGACGCGAAATATGGGGCTATGCCAATGAGGAAGCCCTGGATAATAAACAGCTAATAAAAGAAGAATATGTAGGAATCAGGCCGGCACCCGGATACCCGGCCTGCCCTGATCATACAGAAAAGGGGAAAATATTTGATATACTTAAAGGGGAGGAGATAGGGATTGTTTTGACAGAATCCTATGCTATGTATCCCCAGGCATCCGTTTCGGGGTATTATTTTTCGCATCCCAATTCTAAATACTTTACTACTGGTAAAATTTCAAAAGACCAGATTGAAGATTATGCCGAAAGAAAAAATTATTCAATAGAAAAGACAGAAAAGTGGCTGGCACCTGTGCTGGCATATGAACCCAAATAGAATGAAAGTTACAGAACACATTAAAAACGCAAAAAAACCATTGTTTTCATTTGAGGTATTGCCTCCCTTGAAAGGTGAGAGTATAAATAATTTATTTTCACATATAGACCCATTGATGGAGTTTAAGCCTCCTTTTATTGATGTTACCTACCATAGAGAAGAATTTGTATACAAGAAGAGGGAGAATGGCCTTCTCGAGAAAAAAGTTATTCGTAAAAGGCCTGGTACCGTTGGTATTTGTGCCGCTTTAAAGAATAAATACGATGTAGATACTGTGCCTCATATTATATGTGGTGGTTTTACAAAGGAAGAAACGGAAAATGCTTTGATCGACCTTCGTTTTTTGGGTGTCGACAACATATTGGTTTTGCAAGGTGATGCAATGAATGGCGAGCACATGTTTGTTCCCGAGCCCAACGGGCACACCTACGCGAGTGAATTGATTGGCCAGGTAGTGGATATGAACAATGCCAAATATTTGGATGATTCAATTGAAAATGCAGTACCTTCTGATTTTTGTATTGGTGTTGCCGGTTATCCGGAGAAACATTATACAGCTCCAAATTTAAATACAGACATGAAATACCTTAAGTTAAAGGTTGATGAAGGAGCGGATTATATTGTTACTCAGATGTTTTGGGACAATCAAAAATATTTTGATTTTGTAAAAAAATGCAGGGAAATGGGAATAAATGTGCCAATTATCCCCGGAATTAAACCAATAACTACTAAAAGGCAAGTAAATGTGCTGCCGAAGATTTTCCATATTGATTTGCCGGAAGAACTTTCTGATGCTGTTGAGGGCTGCAAAGACAATACTCAGGCCAAAGAAATAGGTGTTGAATGGGCTATAAAACAGTCAAAAGAACTGCTTGATTTTGGTGTGCCTGTACTTCATTTTTATAGTATGGGAAAATCTGATTCGGTATATAAAATTGCGAAAGAATTATTTTAAATAATAAAGAGCATCTCATAAAGAACAGCTTATAAAGAATGGATGGGTTTAAAATCATAGAATGTCCACGTGATGCCATGCAGGGAATCTCTGCATGGATACCCACCGAAGAAAAAATTGAGTACCTTAATTTATTGCTTGAAGTTGGGTTTGACACACTTGATTTTGGCTCTTTTGTTTCCCCCAGGGCCATTCCTCAGATGCGTGATACAGCAGAAGTACTAGCTGGGTTAAATAAAACAGGGAAAACCCGTTTTTTGGCTATTGTAGTAAATGAAAGAGGTGCTGAACAAGCCATTACTTTTGAATCAATTGATCAATTAGGATATCCACTAAGTATATCAGAGATCTTTCAGCAACGCAACAGCAAAAAATCGATACCAGAATCGTTGAATGAGGTAGAGCAAATTCAAAAAATTTGTAATCAAAACAACAAAGAACTGGTAGTTTATATTTCCATGGGTTTTGGAAACCCATATGGAGACACTTTTTCAACTGACCATCTTTTAGAGTTTGTAAAGATTGTAAAAGCCCTTGGCGTTTCAATTATTTCCATATCCGATACGGTAGGAATAGCAGAATCAGAACAGATTACAAGTGTTTTGAAAAGTGTTGTTGAGCATAATAACGATATTGAAATTGGTGCTCATTTGCATTCTTCCCCACAAAATGCGGAGGCAAGAGTGAAAGCCGTTATTGATTCAGGAGTAAGGAGGATGGACGGCGCTTTAGGAGGGTTTGGTGGATGCCCGTTTGCCGAAGACAAACTTACTGGTAATATCCCAACAGAAGCGATTTTATCAGGTTTAAGAAAACATGGTATAGAAGTTGATGTAGACAATACAGCGCTCAGTAGAGCAATAAAAAAATCTAATTATTTATTTTCCAGGTACAGTTAAACCCAGTTTACGTTTTAGGGTTGGAAATAAAACTTTAATGTACATATATGGTATAATAAATTGGGGTAAAATCTGAATATGCAATCTTCCTTAGAATATTACATTTCGGGTTTTCTTTTGTGAAAATGAATACGGGATTATTTTTAAAAGTTAACTTTGTTAAAATAAATTTAAATTATGAAAAACATTATTCTTATTCTTTTTATGAGTTTTGCATCAACATTAACTTTTGCCCAAAAGGCTGAAGATTATGTTTTGGCAGGTAAAAACAGCTTGGAGAAAGCCGATGTGATTGATGCCATTACCCAGTTTAATATGGCGATTGAACTTGATTCAAAAAATAAGGATGCCTTTTATTACAGAGGTCTTGCAAAAACGAAATTTGAAGATTACTATGGAGCTATGCGGGATTTCAACCAGGTTATTGAGTTAAGTCCTAAACACAAGCGTGCTTATTTTGAAAGAGGAAATGTGAAATTTCAATTGCAGGATTTTTACGGTGCGATAAGTGATTATTCAAGCGCAATTGAGTTGGATGATGACATGATCGAAGCTTATTTTCAAAGGGGAAAAGCTCAACAACAAATTTCAGCATACGAAGAAGCCATTCTGGATTGCAGCCGAATACTATCATTAAACCCAAAAAATGTTGATGCCTTGTATTTGAGAGGCACCTTACGTGTTGAATTTGGTCAATTACAGGAAGGTTGCCTTGATTTGTCAAAGGCTGGTGAGTTGGGCGATTTAAAAGCCTACGAGTTAATTCGTTTGAATTGCAATACGAAAATCAGAAAAGATAATTAGTATTTTACCCCCTGATATAGTCACACCTGAAATAGCTGGTAGGATAAAAGTAAAAAATTAAACGGGGGAAAACTACAAAATATAGTTGGAGGGGAAAGAATAAAAAAAGGTCCCGAATACAAGTTATTTGTTTTCGGGACCTTTTTTATTTAAACGTATATTATTTATACATAGAGTACGGATTTCACTCCGTCTACTGTTCTTTTAACACTAGGCAAAATAACATCAATAAGCGTAGGAGCATAGGGGAGTGGCAAATCGAAGTTATTTATTCGATGTATTGGTGCATCCAGATAATCAAATGCATGTTTTTGTACATGGTAAGTGATTTCAGATGAAATAGCAGCCAAAGGCCATGCTTCTTCAACAATTACGAGCCTGTTTGTTTTCTTTACAGAATTCACAACAGTTTCATAATCTATTGGTCTAACTGTTCTAAGGTCAATTACTTCTGCAGAAATTCCATCTTTTTCCAACTCAGCAGCAGCTTCGAGTGCCACTTTCATGATTTTACCAAAAGAAACAATGGTTACATCAGTCCCTTCTTTTTTAACATCAGCAACACCAATAGGGATGATATACTCACCTTCAGGAACTTCGCCTTTATCGCCATACATTAATTCACTCTCCATGAAAATTACAGGATCGTTATCACGAATGGATGCTTTAAGGAGGCCTTTGGCGTCATAGGGATTAGAAGGTATCACTACCTTCAGGCCAGGGGTATTTGCAAACCAACTTTCGAAGTTTTGGCTGTGCTGCGCAGAAAGCATTCCGGCATTACCAGTGGGGCCACGAAATACAATTGGAACATTAAACTGACCACCCGACATATACAACATTTTTGCCGCACTGTTTATAACCTGGTCGATAGCT
>JAOUKG010000251.1 GCA_029882725.1 Cyclobacteriaceae bacterium | reverse complement strand
GCAACAAAATGCGTATTCACTAGGTTGGTTTGGTAGATGCTACCCAACCGTATAAACACTGTTGTATCGGACGTAATTTAGGCTCTCAATAATTATCCATTATCAATTATCAATTATCAATTATCATCATCATCATTAAGATGGATTACCTGATTTTCGGAACGTATTTCAGAGTGGCGTATTTGACCTCCGGAATTACCTGTATTGAAGGAAATTACCAAGGTAATAACAGAGAGGATTAATAAACAATAATTACAGATTGTTTTATACCGGGCTTGAGTAAATGAGAGAATCAATACCAAAATGGCTCCTATTCCTAATATAGTAGTCATAATGAGGAAAAGTTCTGCAGATTCTTCGTGAATATGAATCATCGTTTCGCTAACTCCTTGCATATCTTCCACCACTTCCTCGGCTTCTTCTCCACTAAGGAAAGCAGCCGCCGACATTAAAGAAGAGAAAATAAAAATTCCCGTAGCTGTACGTATAATGTCTTCTTTTTTAAAGAAAACCCCAAAAGCAAGAACAAACAAACCAATAAGTACCCCAACCAAGGGTAAATGGTTTACCATGAGATGAAAATGTGCAGTATTCATAATCTATTCTTTAATTAAGTTAAAAGCTCCTTTCGTCATAAAAATGGAATTGGATTTAAATTCAGAGTGATTAACCACCTCAGTAAACTGATTATCTTTTTTTCCGGGAATTATATCAACTCTCTTAAAATTCATCACTTTATTTTCGGTGCCCTGGAGTAAAAGGGCATAATATTTTTGATCTATTTCCACAATAGCATCGTTTGGTAGCGCATTTTTAATTTGTGAACCAGCCATAATTCTGGCTTCCACATACATTCCGGTAGTAAAATTGGTCTCAATGTTTTCATCTAAGGTTTCTTCTAAGTGGGCATGAATATTTACCGTTCTGTTTTCGGGATCAATACTTTTACCAATTAAGTAAACTTCAGCCTTATAGGCCTTTTCGGAATCATTGAGTAAATGAAAATTGATGGGTTGGCCTATTTTGATATTATTAATATCTTTTTCAAATACGGATAGTTCAAGGTGCATGTGATCTGTATTAATTACCGTGGCTGCAATATCCGACGGATTAAGAAACATGCCTTTTGTTGCTTCCACTGAGCTTAAAAACCCGTCTATTGGAGATGTTACATTAATCACTGACGTAATAGTTTCAGCTTTTAGTTTTTCTGTATTCAGATGCATCATTTGTAGTTGTTTTTTCAAGGCCTCAAACTTAGCACGCATGGAATTGTACTCTGTTTCCGCTTTTACAAACTCTTTTTGAGAAGTGAACTTATCCTCAGCAAGATTTTTTTGTCTTTCATAATCTAACTTCAGGTAATTTAATGCTTCTTTTGTTTCTAAAAAGTTTTGTTGTACAAACACATATTCCGGGTTTTCAAGACTAAATAATACTTGTCCTTTTCTTACCTTCTGACCTGGAAGAATATGAATTTCTTTTATGTATCCTGAAAAATAAGTACTGATAGAGGCTTTGTTTTCCGGGGGTAGATCAATAACCCCATTCACTCTGATTTCATTGTAAAATTCATGTTTTTGTAAACTATCAATCGTGATTTCAGCGATTTCAATTTGATCTGGTGTAAGCTGAATTTCTGTTTGCTGATTTTCAACAGTTTCCTCAGGCTGTGATTCATTTTCTTCTTTTTTTTCTGCACCACAGGCTAAAAGCAGTATAGCAGGAAGGAATATAAAGAGTTTTTTCATTGCATTTATATTTATAAAATTCTCGTGTTCCATTATTTTTATCTCATCAGGTATTTGACCTCTAAAGCAGTCATGTTGTAATTAATAAGGTTGTTTAAATAGGTAATTTCAATTGATTTTGCATTTTCTAATAAGGCTATGTACCTGATATAGTCAATACCTCCATTTGAAAAAGACTTGTTCGCATTCAACATAATTTGAATGGAAAGAGTCTTACCTGAAGTGTTATAATAATCAATAGCTTCCTGAAACTTTTTAAGTTCTATCATCAAGGTATTATATCGGGATTCCAATTTGATTTTGTAGTCCATCATTTGCTGTTCATAAATGGAGTATTGAGTTTTTGATGCTTTTATTTTTGCGTTTTGACTTCCAAAAAAGAGTGGTAAGCCAACGCCGATTTTAAACCCGTTGTAAGCTTGGTTGTTTGGCCCATTATTATTTCCTCTAAAAGCATCCAAATGTAATGTTGGCATCAGTTGGTTCTTTTCAAACTGCAGTTCTGATTTTGCCAGTTCCATTTTTTCATTGGAGAGAAGGATTCCTGGGTGATTCTGTGAATCAAAACCTTTTACGTTTTCTATGGTTAACAAACTGTCGCTTACATCATAGATTTCTTCCGATTGAATCCAACTGTTTAATTGTTGTACCGATTTTTCTATTTCTCGTTCAGTTTGATTAAGTAATACATGAACCTCTTTTTGTTTTGATTGAGCAGTTAGTTGTTCCAATATATTGGTCTGCCCTTCCTCAAATCTTCTTTGTGCAGCTATTGCTAAACGTGAATACAAGCTATCCAAATACAGATAATTTGAACGCACCATTTTCCAAAAAACCGCTTGATGATAGGCTTTGGTGACTTCTTTGTCAATGGTGTATTCATCGAGTTGATATTGGTATTCGGCCAGGGCATTTTGGTGCCTGAGAATTTCTTTATGCGATTTATACACAGTGGGAAATTGTAAAGATTGACTTACGCCCCAAACATTAAGCGGAACCCCATTTTCGGCCATATTGTTTTGGTCTTTACTAAAATAGATATTGGTATTATCCAGATTAAATGAGGTTCCAACTAGTTCATCTGTAAGCTGTACGTTTTTTCTGGAAGCCGATAACTCTTTGTTGTTTTGGTTGGCCATTTCCAGTGCTTCAGGAAGTGTGATAGTTTGTTGAGCACTACTTCCTAATGGAAACAGTATCAATAAAGTCAACACTCCCAGAACGTACTTAGTTTTGGATTTTTCACGGCCCTTTTTTCGGTCGAATAATACGTATAAAACAGGTAGCACAACCAAAGTAAGAGCAGTTGCGGAAATTAACCCTCCTACTACTACAGAAGCAAGAGGCCTTTGTACTTCTGCTCCTGCAGATGTTGATATAGCCATTGGAAGAAACCCCAGTGCAGCGGCTGAAGCTGTTAACAATACTGGCCTGAGTCGGTTATGTGTGCCCATAAGTATTCTGCGATTGATATTGGAAACCCCGTGCGCTTTTAATTCTTTGAACTCCTCAATGAGTACAATTCCATTGAGAACGGCTATACCAAATAAGGCAATAAAACCAACTCCTGCAGAAATACTAAACGGCATATCCCTGAAATAGAGGGCGAGAATTCCTCCCACCGATGCCAATGGAATGGCGCTGTATATAAGCAGAGCATCTTTTACTGAGCTGAAAGCAAAATACAGAAGCACAAAAATTAAAAGTAAGGCAATAGGCACGGCTATTTTCAGACGATCGGAGGCAGCCCTTAGGTTTTCAAATTGGCCACCATAGGAAACATAATAACCTGTAGGTAATTTTATTTTACTCTCAATAATTTTTTGAACGTCTTTTACAACCGATTCCAAATCCCGGTTCCTTACATTTACTCCTACTACAATCCTTCGATTTGTATTGTCTCTGGAGATTTTCGCAGGTCCTTTGGTATAGGTAATCTCAGCAAATTCAGACAACGGTATTTGACTACCATCTGCAATTTTAATACTGGAGTTTTCAAGGCTTTCAATGGAACTTCGGTGTTCCTGATCAAAACGAACTACCAAGTCAAATTGCTTTTCTCCCTCAAAAACAGTCCCTGCGGCCATTCCGGCAAAACCGGCGGTTATTATTGTGTTTAAATCTTCAATATTTAATCCGTATTTGGCCACTTTTTTTCGGTCGTATTTCACAGCCATATTAGGTAATCCGGTAATTTTTTCAACGGTAATGTCGGCGGCTCCTTCTACATTTTCAATAGCTTTATGAATTTCCAATGCTTTTTTATAGAGTATATCGAGGTCTTCCCCAAAGATTTTAATTGCCAAATCGGCCCTTACACCTGTAATCAGTTCATTAAACCTCATTTCAATAGGTTGGGTAAATTCGTATTCTACTCCGGGAATTACCGAAAGAGCTTCTTTGAATAGATCAGCAAGTTCATCTTTGTTTTGGGCTGAGGTCCATTCACTTTTGGGTTTCAGTTTAATAATCACATCACTTTCTTCCATCGACATGGGGTCGGTAGGTACCTCTGCAGCTCCGATACGGCTTACAACCTGACTTACTTCCGGGAATTTTTTGAGAATTATCTCCATTTTATTCGTAGCCTCAATGGTTTTACTCAACGATGTTCCCGTTTTCAAAACAGGTTGAATCACAAAGTCACCCTCATCGAGTGTAGGCACAAATTCCCCTCCCATTCTAGAGAAAAGCACACCAGAAACTACCAAAAGCGCAACAGCCATAGTAATCACTAATTTTTTCTTTCTCAAAGCCCAGGAAATAGTTGGACGGTATTTGTTTTCCAGAAATGAAATTAATCTGGAGCTTAACGTTTTCTTTGACGGATCAGAAGGTTTAATGAATAAAGCCGCCATTACCGGTACATAAGTAAAACAGAGAACCATGGCCCCTGTAAGAGCAAAACTAAAAGCCATTGCCATAGGGCGGAACATTTTACCCTCTACATTTGTAAGGGACAAAATGGGAATGAATACTATAATGATGATGAGCTGCCCAAAAACAGCTGAATGCATCATCTTGGAAGCTCCTTGAAAGGTAATGTTGTTTATAAGGTTTCTTTGTTCAGGTTTGGGGAGGGTTAAAATTTTGGTTCTTTCAGAGGTAATTTTAAATGCAATATATTCAACGATAATTACCGCTCCATCGATTATAATTCCGAAGTCAATGGCACCCAGACTCATTAAATTGGCATCTACTCCAAAAATATACATCAAAGAAAGGGCAAAGAGCAGGCTCAAGGGAATTACCGATGCTACTACCAATCCGGAACGTAAATTTCCTAATAATACTACTACAACAAAGACTACTATCAGGCAGCCCAGAATAAGATTTTCTGCGATAGTAAAAGTGGTTTTTCCAATGAGTTCACTTCTTTCCAAAAAAGGATTGATGGTGATGCCCTGAGGAAGGCCTGATTGTACTTCGGCTACTCTTGTTTTAACCGCCTCGATTACCTGCTTGGAGTTGGCGTCTTTCAACATCATAACCTGCCCCAATACTTTTTCACCTTCACCATTTGCCGTAATGGCACCAAAACGGTTGGCTGAACCAAAACCTACCTTGGCAATGTCCTTAATAAAAATGGGAGTT
>JAOUKG010000250.1 GCA_029882725.1 Cyclobacteriaceae bacterium | reverse complement strand
TCCCGATGGCTCTATTAAAGAGCTTCCTGCAGGTATAACTGCTATGGAAATTGCCAGGGGAATTAGTGAGGGCCTTGCAAGAAATGTATTGGCAGCCAAGGTAAATGGTGAAATTTGGGACAGCTCCCGTCCGATTGAAATCGATGCTACAGTTATTTTACTAACATGGAACGACGATGATGGAAAATATGCTTTCTGGCACTCCTCTGCCCACCTTATGGCAGAGGCTTTGGAAGAACTGTATCCGGAAGTCAAATTTGGCATAGGGCCTCCTATTGAAAATGGTTTCTATTATGACATTGATTTAGGTGACCGTGTATTTGGCGAAGAGCATTTAGAAGAAGTTGAAAAGAAAATGCTGGAACTTGCCAGACAGAAGAACACTTTTGAAAGAAGTGCTGTTTCCAAAGCCGACGCCATCGCTTATTTCACCGAAAAAAATGACCCCTATAAATTAGAACTAATAGAGGGGCTTGAAGATGGCTCCATCACTTTTTATAAGCAGGGCAACTTTACTGATTTATGTCGTGGACCACATATCCCCGACACGGGCTTTATCAAAGCCGTGAAATTACTTAACGTGGCAGGTGCCTATTGGAGAGGCGACGAAAAGAACAAAATGCTTACTCGTATATATGGTGTTACATTTCCGAAACAAAAGGAACTGACCGAACATCTTGCGAGACTTGAAGAAGCAAAAAAACGAGACCACAGAAAATTAGGGAAAGAACTCGAACTCTTTACATTTTCAGAAAAAGTTGGAATGGGACTTCCCTTATGGTTGCCAAAGGGAACCATTTTGAGAGAGAGACTTGAAAATTTTATGCGTGAAGCGCAGGTAAAAGCTGGCTATAGCCCTGTAATTACTCCTCATATTGGAAATAAAGAGCTATATATTACTTCAGGACATTGGGAAAAATACGGCAGCGATTCATTTCAAGCTATTAAAACCCCACATGAAGGTGAGGAGTACCTTCTCAAACCCATGAATTGCCCTCATCATTGTGAAATTTACAAATCAAAACCTCGTTCCTACCGCGATTTACCAGTAAGGTTAGCAGAATTCGGTACAGTTTACAGGTATGAACAACATGGTGAACTACACGGTTTAACACGTGTGAGGGGATTTACTCAAGATGATGCCCATATATTTTGTAGACCTGATCAGGTAAAAGAAGAATTTATCAAGGTAATTGATCTTGTTTTATACGTCTTTAATGCACTTGGATTTCATGATTATGTAGCCCAAATATCATTGAGAGACCCCGAAAACAAAACGAAATATATAGGTGCTGATGAACTTTGGGACCTTGCTGAGCAACAAATTAAGGAAGCCGCAGAGGCAAAAAACCTGACCACAACAATGGTAAAAGGTGAAGCTGCATTCTATGGACCTAAATTAGATTTTATGGTGAGGGATGCCATAGGAAGAAAATGGCAGTTAGGTACTATTCAGGTAGATTACAACCTTCCTAATAGGTTTGAACTCGAATATACAGGATCTGACAATAAACCTCATCGTCCTGTAATGATACACAGGGCTCCCTTTGGAAGTTTAGAGAGGTTTGTGGCATTATTAATTGAACATTGCGGGGGGAAATTTCCATTGTGGCTATCTCCTGAACAATTTGCCATTCTACCCATTTCTGAGAAATTCACAGAATATGCCAATCATGTTTATGAATCACTAAACGGAGAAAATATTTTGGGTAGTGTTGATCATAGAGACGAAAAAATAGGCAGAAAAATCAGAGATGCAGAAGTAAATAAAATTCCCTTTATGCTTATTGTGGGAGAAAAAGAAGCTGAGGCAGGCGAAGTAAGTGTAAGACGACAGGGAGAGGGAGATTTAGGAAGTATGAAAGTGGAAGATTTCATCAATTACTTCAAAAAGAAGACTTCGGATGAAAAAAAAGGAGTATTCTAATTTTAATATAGGAAAATAGTTGGAAACAATTTTTGTTTGAAAAAGAAAAACACGATATTTGCAACCTAATTTTTTGGGAACCATAAATTAATCTATTATAGCAAAGCGCAGAATAACTAGAAGCAACTACAGGGGCCGCGAAGAAGAGCCTTATAAAGTTAATGAGAGAATCCGTGCTCGGGAAGTACGGGTTGTCGGGGAAAATATAAAAATGGGTGTATATCCTATTCAGGAGGCAATAAAAGTTGCCAGTGATATAGGTTTGGATCTTGTGGAAATCTCCCCCAATGCAGTACCTCCAGTTTGTAAAGTTGTAGATTATTCTAAATTTAAATATGAACAGAAAAAGAAGCAAAAGGAAATAAAAGCCAAAGCTCATAAAACTGTCATAAAAGAAATTAGATTTGGTCCCAATACAGAAGAGCATGATTTCAATTTTAAATTGAAACATGCACAAAACTTTCTGGAAGAAGGTGCAAAGGTAAAAGCATACGTGCATTTTGCCGGTCGTTCCATAGTATTTAAAGAAAGAGGAGAAATACTCTTACTTAGATTTGCCCAGGCATTGGAAAATTATGGCAGGGTAGAACAACTTCCAAAATTGGAAGGAAAAAGAATGAGCATATTTGTTGCTCCAAAAGCAAAAGCAAAATAAAAACGAAAATAAAAGCAAAATGCCAAAAGTTAAAACAAAGTCAGGAGCTAAAAAACGTTTCAAATTGACAGGAAGTGGAAAAATTAAGCGTAAACATGCTTATAAAAGCCACATTTTGACCAAAAAAGAAACAAAACAAAAAAGAAACCTGACAAAAATGGCCTTGGTCCATCCTGCAGATGAGCCTAACGTCAAAAGTATGCTTAGGATTTGATTCCAAAGCCGGTTTAATGTTTAACCCGGACTAATGGCACAAAAGAGCGAAAGCCGCCGTAGTTCAAAAAATTAATAAAATGCCCAGATCAGTCAATCACGTAGCTTCAAGAGCTAAAAGAAAAAAGATGCTGAAAAATGCCAAAGGCTTTTTCGGTAGAAGAAAAAATGTTTGGACGGTAGCAAAAAACACCCTTGAAAAAGGATGGCAGTATGCATACCGTGATAGAAAAACCAAGAAAAGAGAATATCGTCAATTGTGGATCCAGAGAATAAATGCTGGAGCACGTATTTACGGAATGAGTTACTCTTCATTAATGGGTGCATTAAAAGCAGCCAATATTGATCTTGATAGAAAAGTACTTGCCGACTTGGCAATGAATAACCCTGAAGCTTTTGAAGCCCTTGTAAATCAGGTGAAAAAATAAGAAGTCAATATACTTTTGATTCTAAAGCTGGTCACGTTATACCGTGACCAGCTTTTTTTATGCCGAATTGATTATTTACAAATACCCCTTTCCTGACTGATTAATCAATCTTATCTTTGTCTATGAATGTTACCAAAAAATGGCTTAAAAGGATTCTGATAACTCTTTCTGTGATCAGTGCATTCTTCCTCCTTCTTATACATATCCTAGTGTATACTGAACATTACGGGCCACTCCCCTCTTCAGGTGACATCGAAAACATCCAAAACATGCAGGCATCCGAAATTAAGGATGTCAACAATTTTTTAATTGGAAAAATCTACATACAAGACAGATCGTCAGTAGAATATAAGGATATCTCATCCAACATTATAACAACCCTTGTCGCTATTGAAGACAAACGCTTTTATGAACATTCAGGTGTAGATTATATAAGTTTGATGCGTGTAATAGTAAAAAGTATCCTTCTGCAAAATGAATCTTCCGGAGGCGGCAGTACTCTTACTCAACAACTTGCAAAAAACCTGTATCCACGTCTTGATGCAGGTATTCTTTTTTATCCCATCAATAAAATCAGGGAAATGATAATAGCCCGTAGGTTGGAAAAAAGATATGATAAAAAGGAAATTATCACATTATATCTAAATACGGTTTCATTTGGGATGGACATTTATGGCGTTGAATCTGCCTCTCAACGTTTTTTTAGTAAAAATGCAATTGATATCACTCCCGATGAAGCTGCCATCCTGGTAGGTATGCTCAAAGCTTCAACTTATTATAACCCCCTTTTAAACCCTGAAAATTCGAAAGCAAGAAGGGATCTTATCCTCAATACTATGGCTAAAGAGGAACTTATTTCCCAGGCAAAAGCAGATAGTCTAACTCAACTACCACTGAATATCAAAGCATCAGAGGATCAGTCAAAACACGCGCCTTATTTTCAGCATCAAATAAAAATGAAAGCCCAAAATATTCTAAAAGAGCTTTTCCCTGATAAAGACATTGACTTGGCCAAAGATGGCTATCAAATCCATACTACACTGGACCTTTCCCTTCAGAAAAAAGCAGAAGAAGCTTTGATTAACCACATGAAGTCCCTTCAGAGTTCTTTTATAAAACAATTGCCACAAAATTTTTGGAACAAAAAAAAGGCTATAATTGACTCTGAGGCAAAAAATATACCCAAAGAACAATTAGATGCCCCTCCAAAAAATGTAAGCCTTTTCAGTTACGATGGACTTAATGAAGCTACTATAAACACAATAGATTCCATTAAATACTATTTATCCTTTTTAAGAACAGGTTTCATGGCTGCAGACCCAACTACCGGCGGAATCAGAACCTGGATTGGTGGCATTGATTATGATTATTTTCCTTATGACCATATCCTTTCAGAACGTCAGGTTGGATCAACAATAAAACCCTTTATCTATGCTTCTGCATTAGAACAAAACCTTTCACCATGTGAATATTTTCAAACCGTGGCTACTTCCTATGAATATAAGGATGAAACCTGGACACCAAAAAATTCCGACAGTATGAGAGAGCAACGTATTACTATGCAAGTAGCTTTGGAGAAATCGGTAAATACGGTAAGTGTTCAGGTATTGAAGGAAGCGGGCATCAAAAATACAATTGAGCTCCTTAGAACCGCCGGCATTAACGCAGACATACCAGAAGTGCCTTCTATTGCCCTGGGAACACCCTCAATAAGTCTGTACGAAATGATTGAAGCCTACTCCATCTTTGTTAATGAAGGTCGTAGAACACCTCTTTTTATGATTGAAAAGATAACGGATAGAAATGGGGCCATTCTTTATATGCACCAGCAAGAAACACCCGTTCAGGTAATTTCAACAGAAAACGCTAATATTATGCGCTATTTCCTTCAAAATGTGGTAAATGGAGGAACAGGGGCGTCTTTAAGATCTACCTACCGGTTAAAAAATGACCTTGGGGGGAAAACTGGCACTTCTCAAAATGGAGCTGACGGCTGGTTTATCAGCATCTCCCCCAAATTAATTACCGGAACCTGGGTGGGTGGTGCCTATCCGGATATCAGGTTTCAGGGAGGGGCAATTGCACAAGGTGCAAAAATGGCACTTCCCATTCCAGGGAAATTATATCAATCTATT
>JAOUKG010000249.1 GCA_029882725.1 Cyclobacteriaceae bacterium | reverse complement strand
GGTCAAATTTTGCTCCTATTATAGGTGAAAGTAATTCCTCCGTCTCTTTATAGGTCAACAGACCAAGTCTGCAACCATCCTCTAAGTCTATAATGCCGTAGCAAATATCATCTGCTGCTTCTACTAAAAAAGTCAGGGGATGCCTGGACCAACTATCTAAACCTACTGCAGCCGGTAACAATTCCAATTCTTCAGCCAAGCTTCTAAAAATAGTTTTCTCTGACTGGAAATACCCAAATTTTTTGTGTGACTTTCTCCCATTTTCCTTGTCTGCGTGACTTGGTCTTGGATATTTACTAAATGCAGCCAGAGTTGCAAAGGTAAGGTTCAACCCTTGATACAGGGGGCTGTTCAATATTCTAAAGCCTTGAGCATTTCCCTCAAAATTTGTTAAATCCGACCATTGTACTTCATCTACAATTTTATGAATTTCCTTTCCCAATTCATGAAATTTAAAAAAATCAGAAATAGCTTCTTCCCCTGAATGTCCAAATGGGGGGTTGCCTATATCGTGTGTAAGAGAAGCTGCAGCTACAATTGCCCCAAAATCATGTGGATTATAATCTTTTTTTAATTCAGGATTTCTGTCTATTATTATTTTACCTGTATATTTTCCCAGCGACCGTCCTACGGAGGATACTTCCAGGCTATGACTTAGCCTTGTATGCACAAAATCCTGTTCGGGTAAAGGGTGTACCTGGGTTTTATCCTGTAATCTTCTGAAGGGGTGACTGAAAATAATACGGTCAAAATCAGTTTCGAAAGGACTCCGCAGAGGGTCATTGTATACACTTTCACCACCAGTTTTTCTTTGTGAGCCCAAAATTTTTCTCCAATTCATCATATCTTCAAATCTCTAATCATTTTACTACAAAAGGCTCTGAATCTTCAATATCAAAATTCATTTCTGAAAGTTCTTTCAATACAGGCTCATATACTTCTTTATATATAGGTATTCTTACTCCCTTGATTGTTAACCTATCCTCAAGCATAAGTTTGGCCACAATACCCATTGGAATACCTACTGTTTTCGACATAGCCGTATTCAAATGATCTTCACCTTGTACAACAAAACGCGAATGTATCTCTTTTTCTATTCCTTTGTCTAAAAAATTGAATTTATGCCACATCACAATCATATCATGCTCATTTTCATGGAGAGTCCATTTCTTTTTCAGGATATGTTCAAGTATTTGAGCAGGAGTACCCATGGTGAGACCAACGGGCTCCTCGTCGAAAAAACCACTCCACTTCAATCTTGTCATTTCGGGGCCATCAAGGTCTAAATTGAGATAATAAGCCAATTTTAATTCAACGGAGTCGTGTGGATTATAAGATAAAAATGAATTGATAAAATCCCGGTGAGTCATATTTGCGACACCTTCCATTTGAAAGCTATCGTCGGTAGCTCCCAATTGCACAAAAACATCCCAGGTGCGGCAAAATCCCGGCCGCCTTAAAGTACCTCTATAAATTGTTTTGATGCCTCTAAGTCCGTAAATATCAAGATATTTCAGGCTATCCCTATTGCCATATCCTTCAAATTGTCCATATCCCTTTATAAATATGGATTCAGTACGTCTAAACAACTTTGTGTAGGGAAAATACTTATACTTTCCCTCCTGAATAAACTTAACCACTCCCTGACCAGCAAGCACTACATTTCTGGGATTCCAGGTAAATTTGTATTCCCAGGGGTTCTCAATATCTTTATTTGGAGCAAGAAGCCCTCCGGTAAATGATTCGAAAGCTGTAAGTTCAAAACCCTGATCCCTTAGAGAATGAATTACTTTTATCGCAGACATATGGTCTATGCCAGGGTCCAGGCCACATTCATTCATGAAAAGAAGTCCATTTCTTTCCACCTCTTCACCTAATAGCCTCATTTCGTCGGAAATATAGGATGCAGTAAGGAGTGGTTTTTTGTAATGAAGGCAATCACGGGCAATTTCCAAATGAAACATCGCAGGCAACATGGAAATAACAAGATTGGCCTCTCTCATATATTCCCCCCTTAGTTGGCCATCTAATACATTTCCTTCCAAAAATTGCACATTTGGCCTATTGGAAAATTTATCAAGAGATTTTCCAAATTGCTGATCAATAATTGTTATCTTCCAATTGTAGATGGATGATTGATCAATAAGATAGGCAATCAAATTATAACTCGATCTGCCGGCACCAAATAAAATTATCTTTTTCAATTTGATATTAATTTTATGTGAAGTAAGTTCAAAACTTTATAACAGACAAAAGACATATGTAATATTCGAGTTGTTTTGCTATAATTACGTTAAAGTAGTAACATTATCTTTATAAAAATTTAAATTGGTGCTGAACGAACCACATGATTAAGGATTTAGATATATCAGACCTTCGCACTATTACGGAAGTAATTAAGAAGACACATAGTTATGATTTTACAAATTATGCTATGTCTTCTCTTAAAAGACGTATAGTCAGGGTTTTGGAGAATTACAAAATTTCTGTAGAAACTCTCATTTCCAGGCTACAAAACCAAGAGGGCTTCATTGAAGAGTTTCTAACGGAAATTACAGTGAACGTTACGGAAATGTTCAGGGACCCTAGTTTCTGGCTGGCTTTGAAAAAAGAAGTTATTCCGTCCATTCTTGTTAACCATGAAAATTTTAAAATATGGCACGCAGGATGTTCTTCAGGAGAAGAAGTGTACTCTATGGCAATACTGCTAAAGGAGATGGGTATTTTAGATAAAGTTACTTTGTTTGCGAGTGATATTGATCCTGTAATTCTTGATCGCGCCAAAAAAGGTGAGTATCCCTTGAAAAATATGGAGTTGAATGAAAAAAATTACATCAGATTTGACGGGGCAACCTCCCTTAAAGATTATTATACTGAAAAGGACGGAAAGGCCATAATGGACAAATCATTGGCTCAGGCAGTAACCTTTAAGAAACACGATCTTGTTAATGGACCAGCTTTCACAAAGGTAGATCTTATATTATGTAGAAATGTAATGATTTATTTTAATCAAAAACTACAAAATGATGTGCTGAACAAGTTTCATAGTAGCCTTTTTAAATATGGTTATCTGGCAATAGGTTCCAAAGAATCATTGATATGGTGTGACATTGTTAAAAAGTTTATACTGGTCAATAACGAAGAAAAAGTTTACAGGAAAATAAAAGACTAACCCTAGCAGATACAGTAAGAATGACCAGGTTTAAACTTGAAAAGAAATATAAAGCTGTAGTTATTGGAGGTAGTGCTGGAAGTTTTCAAGGCATGGTAAAAATCCTTGAAAGTATAAAGCCAGATTTTCCATTACCAATAATAACTTGTTTGCATAGGCTAAAACATGTAAGGCATGGCTTTGTAGAAGCCTTATCCTTAAAAAGTAATAAAAAAATTATTGAACCTTATGACAAAGAAAGTATAAAGCCAGGAATAGTTTATATTGCACCCTCAAACTATCATATGTCAGTTGAGCTAGGAAATACAATCAGTTTATCTACGGAGGAAATGGTCAACAATTCCAGGCCTGCGATAGATATCACCTTATGCTCCTCGGCACATGTTTACAGAGAAAAACTTGTAGGTATTCTACTTAGTGGTGCCAACAAGGACGGCGGTCTTGGAATGAAGTGTATTTCGGAAAAAGGGGGTATTACTGTAGTGCAAGACCCAAAAGATTGCGTAATTGATACCATGCCAAAAGCGGCTCTTTCAATGACCAATATTGACCATGTACTAAAGCTTGATCAGATTATTGATTTCCTAAATGAACTACATGCAGTATGCAAGAATTAATAAAAAATAAAAAAATAAAGTCACTCTTATTGATATCCCTGTCAATCATTTTGATTTTTGTGAGTCTTTACAAGGTATATACCTTTTCAGAGGCACTTACTTTTGATTACGAAATATTAAATATAAGTGATTACAATTCTAATTCTTTTGTTTTTACAAACCTGATACTATGGGTGGGTAGCACTTTTGTCTTATGTATTTTAACGATGATTTATTTATTGAAAGAATCTTCGGCCAATATCATATATGTGGAAAAGAAAGAGCTTACTGAAGTAAAAAAAGAAGGCGAAAAAAATCAAAATGTAAATGAAGGCCTGGAAATTAATCTTGAAAAAATATTAAAAAACAAAGGAGGTGATATTAATAATGAGGATATTTTATCGGATATTGCCCATTCAATTCAAGCAGTTCAGGCCATATTGTATTTAAAGAAAAAAACTAAATTTCAACTGGAAGTTGGTTTTGCAGTTTATGATTTTGATCAAAAACCTAAGTCTTTCAATGAAGGCCAGGGTTTAAATGGTAAAGCGGCTTCTGAGAGAAAACCTTTGACTATTACAAATATTGAAAGTAATTTTAAAAAAGCAGGTTCCGGTTTGGGAAAGGCAACTCCCAACTCACTTATAATTCTTCCATTAATCAGTAATGATGTAGTTATTGGAGTGGTTGAATTTGCCCTGTTCAAACCTTTGGGTGAAATTAATGAAAATAAATTATTTGATTTTTGTAATGAATGGGCATCAAAAATAGAGCCTAATTTGGAAATCAAGTAAGTTAAGAAAACAACAAGTAAAAATAAAAAAAGACCAATAAGCTAAAACCTATGTTTAAGAAGGTCAATATAAGTACAAAAATCACCGGACTTGTAACCCTAATGGTTCTGGGAACGGTATTTGCAATAAGTTATATATCTTTTAATGTTAACAGATCAACAATATTAGAAAGGTATAATGAAAACCTGGAATTGATTGCTCTCAACCGGGCCACTTATATTCAATCGTATTTTAATAATATTTTAAATACGATCAAGTTTATTCAAGTATCCGGAATATCAGAAACGAACCCTTATAGGAACAATGATGAAGAGGCTTTAACGGAACCTGATACTCCGTCTGTAAATTTTGATATATCAGAGTATCTGGAGAATATAAAAACTCAATACAATTTTAAGAATTTATACCTGCTAAGTTCAGATGGAGAAGTGTTATATGGTACAGAAGAAAAAGAAAAGTTTCAGATTTTTGACGCTTCTTTTTTAAGTAAATCTTTGGAAGATGTCTACTTTAGCTTACTTCAGCAGTCTTCACAAAGTATTTATGCTGGGGGCCCGATCAGGCATAGAAATGGGCAAAGAACCATACTTGCCATTGAGTTGGATGGAACATATCTTTTAAATTATATAAGTGATACAAATGGACTTGGAGAAACCGGTGAATGCTTGATTGCCAGACAAATTGGGGAATGGATTCAATATCAGATCCCTTTTCGAGGTGATACTTTGTTGTCAGATCGTATCCCATTTGATAGTACCTCCAACGCAAAGCCCATTAAAGAAGCACTCCTAGGAAATACGGG
>JAOUKG010000248.1 GCA_029882725.1 Cyclobacteriaceae bacterium | reverse complement strand
GCACGTTGCATGCAACGTGCCTACCGACCGGCCTTTTTTGATTCAGGAATCATGAATCCAGAATCCGGATTCTCGAATAATTTTGATCCGGGTGAAATGTAATGTTTATACTTTTAACCTTGTATTTTCAGAATCTGATCTGACATTTCCTGATCTATTTATTTTACACCGGGGTTCGAAGATTCTAAAAATCTATACCTTATTGATATAATATTGACAGCAGAAGCAAGAGAAGAACTGAAAGACAACAATTCATTTAGTTAAGAGTAATGGACATTAGAGAGAATCCAAATTATTACATCCAAGAACGACCTTACAAGTCTAAATACATTTGCTGCAAATGTAGAAAAGCCTTTAAAAGGAAAGTCCCTTTAGATGTTAAAGGGTTAAATGAAGAAAAAGAACCATCAAAATGTTCTGATTGTGGAAATGAAACAACTTGGATTGGGCCTAAATTTAGACCACCGAAATCAACTGATATAAAAATATGGAATTCAATTGATGTGCTATCAAGAATAGGTCTATTGAATTTTACAGGTTTTGTGAATAATAAGATAGAAATTCCAGAAAGCCCAAAATCCTTGAAAATTCTTTTGGAAGAAATCAAGAACAATTTCGAATGGAACATTAAGAAATGGATGAGTGCAGATTATGCCGAGGGTAACTCAGAACAAATCAGAATTTTCTCAGAACTTATCCAAAAAATTGAAAAGGAATTAAAAACCAGTAGCTAACACCGTGCTTGTTTAAAATTCTAGGAAGTAGAAGGCTAGAAGGGCTATTTACACCTATTTTAGTCTGTTTTTCAGAAAAATGGACATATATAATAGTATTTGAGCCTTCCAAAATGGATTTACACAATATTTCATACCGGAAAATAGAAAGAGCTACGGAAGACCTATATTATAATATTTTCACTAAATTGTCGTATGCAGCTTAGGTTTTTAGACAAGCTGGCGTTGTGGGTAATTCCCCCTTTTTCGCGATAAATGATTACGGTGAGCTAACGATTTCTGTAAAAATTTGGGAATTTGGAAAGATAATAAAAGTATTTTTAGAGAGAGAATTTGTACTTTTAAAAAGAAATATACGATACACAAGAGAGGTATTTAATCACTAATCTGATTTAAGAATATTTACAGGGTTTATTTTCAAAGTCTTGTATACCTGAAAGTTCACAATGATTAGTGTGATCAATAGAATAAAAACAATTACACTCGGCAGTATCCACCATTGAAATGAAACCTTGTAGCTGTATTTTTCAAGAAAGTTATTCATAAAAACAACAGATACAGGAATAGATACTACAGAAGAAAACGCAATAATTTTGGTGAAGCCTCCTGAAAGTAATAAAAACAAGTTATAATTTTCAGCTCCCAACACCTTCCGTATAGCAACCTCTTTCTTTTTGCCTTCTGCTACATAAGCAGCAAGCCCAAATATACCCATGCAAGTAATAACAAGCGCCAAGCCGGCAAATAATTTTGATAAAGTGTTTAACAATTCAAAGTCACGATATTTGTAATGGAATTCTTCGTCTACAAATATTTTTTCAAATATGTTTGATGGGTTATGTTTTTTAAAAATCTTCTCTATTCCTTCAATTGATTGTGTTAAATTTTGTTTTTCTGAAATACGGATGGTAATATAGTTGTTCCAGTCTCCCATCATTGCTATAAATAATGGGTCTATTGCTTCGAAAGGTGAACCCATAAGCACATTCTCCAAAACCCCAATAATAGTCCATTCCTGATTTCTTAGCCTGATTGTTTTTCCAACGGGCTCTGTAAATCCCATTACTTCCACAGCTTTTTCGTTAACTAAAATTGCCGATGAATCTGAAGCCAGGTCATGTGAGAAGTCACGACCTTCAACAATTTTAATTTTCATTGTTTCCACATAGTCTGAATCTCCTGATACGGAAGTAAACTCAACTTTATCCTCAGTTTGTTTTCCTTTCCATTCAATTGTTTCGCTCCAAAAAGAACCCGTAATAGGTTGATTGGATTTTGTTACAGATTCAGCAAGCCCGTTTCTTAACAATTCATCTTTTATAATATTATACTTGGAGACCATTTCATCATTTGTAGGAATCATTAACAGATTTTCCTGTTTGTACCCTAGTTCCCTTTTTTTAACATACTGTATCTGCTGATAAATAATGATCATTCCCACAATAAGAAATATTGAAAAAGAGTATTGAACAGTAACTGAGATAGTATGAGGTACACTTGTTTTTTTACTTATACTTACATTGCCCTTTAAAACTTTAATGGGTTGATAGGATGAATAATAAAAAGCCGGATATACGCCACTCAAAAAGCTTAATAATACAATAATACATCCTGATGAAAGCAAGAATTTTAATGAAATGTAATCAATGTCTAATCTCTTATGAACCAGTTCATTATAGTAGGGTAATGAAATTTCCACAAGAATAATCCCTATTATAAAAGATAGCAATGTTAATATAAGGGACTCTCCAAAAAAATGAAGTAATAATTCTCTTTTACCTGATCCGAAGCTTTTGCGGATGCCAACTTCTCTGGCTCTCCTTTCCGATCGGGCAGTTGTGAGGTTCATATAGTTTATACAGGCAATAAGTAAAATAAAAAAAGCAGTTGCACTAAAAAGTCTTACATATTCAATTTTACCTCCCGCTTCCTTTCCATTTTCAAAGTTTGAGTACAAATGCCATCTGCCCATCCCGTGAAGGAATATTTCATGGTTCCTGTTTTCAGTTGATTTTTTTTCCAACAAATCTTTTATGTTGGCATTAATAGAATTTACATCAGCGCCCGGGACAAGTTCCACAAATACTTGATACTCAAACTCGGTCCAGTTATTTATTGACTGACTTATCCTCTGGTCTGTTTTTTCATAAAAACCAATAGGTACCAGGGCATGAAACCAAAATGAATTATTGCGGGGAACATCCTTAAAAACACCTGTGACTTTTAGTTCTTTATCATTGTCATATATTATGTATTTGCCAACAGGATCTTCAGATTTAAAGATATCACGAGCCAAAGATTCTGAAAGAACAATTGAATAGGGGTCTGTTAATAAATTTGACAATGACCCCGAAAGTACAGGAATGCCCAGCATTTTGATAAAATCTTCCGAAACAGGAAGCACCTCTTTCTGTAATATCAAATTTTCATAACTGAGAATGTGACCATAAGTCCAACCGGTTATACAGGTGTTCAAAATACCAGAATCCTGACTTTTAAGCTCTTCATATAATGGATAACAAATAGCCTTTCCTGTTTTAACAATTCCATTGGAATTGGAATTTACTTTCACCTGGTAAATATTCTCATGATTATTAAAAAAATGATTATATGATAATTCATCAAACACCCACAGAATAATAAGAAAAGAACTGCAAATACCTATGGACAAACCTGTAAGATTCAATAACACAGATGTTTTTCCCTTGATTAAAGAACGTATGGATAGCCGGAAAATACTTTTTAACATGGTGTTTGCTGTAAATAATTATAGAAGAAAATACTGTAATGTAATATATTTTCTTGTCCTAAAAAATTTAAGTCAATACAGGTTGTATTTTGTAAGTTAGTGGAAATAGTAAAAAATGAACCAATCTTTCTAACAAATCGGACAATAACACTCGAGGACTATCGCTCGTAGACTGGAGACAACTCCACATGGCAATGTAAGCTCCCCTAAAAACAGGACAGTTTTGCATTCCGCATCATTCTGGCAACAACAGACACTTCGGCACGCATAGACTTCTGTGTGGCAACGGCTGATACTGTATTACGTAAGTTGACGCCACTTTCCAGACGGAAAAATGGAGATTTTCCAAGCGTAAGTTGCCGTTCAAGAGGTGTGTCATGCCCATAACATTGTGCATGAAATCAGGTGAGGGCTCATCCTTATTTCCCCACTTACTCTGTCAGCCATGTCCCAACTCAGGATTTTCCGGGAGTAATTATCGACTAACAGATAGATATGGTGTTTTATATTGTCCAACGTTTTGAAGATGGTAATGTCCGCGTGCCAATACTGGTTCGGGTAAGTGGCCTTTAGTCCCTTTTTGTAGGGGTTTCTTCTTTTGAAAACATGTTTACGGATACCCAGGAGTTTGTTGTACTTGTACCATGTTGCCAATGAGGTCGAGAGCTGGCCTTGGCGTACAGCATGGTAACACAATCGCCAAATCCAGCATCAGAAGGCCTGTTTTAGGGCTTGAAAATCCTGACTGCCGTTATTTGTTGCTTTTACCATAGTGATAAAATCTTTAAAATTATATCCTCGCCACAGGCGTCCCTTTCATCCCTTCTTCCACCAGCCAGGCAACAAACTCTGTAAAAGGTTTAATATTCTGATCCACACTGGCAGCTTCTAAAGCTTCCATGTAGCGATCTCTTTCTTCTACCGGAATTACTGTCCAGGGATAACCGCCAGAAGCCAACATAACGTTCATCAGGAAACGTCCCAATCGTCCATTACCATCCATGTATGGGTGTATAAATACAAAAATGAAATGCCCCAAAACTGCTCGTACACCTGTATGTTTTTCTGTTTGTAACAGCTCAAAAAGTACCGGCATAGCATCCCTTACCGCTTCTTTGTTGATTGGCGTATGCTTAGATTTTCCGATATACACTTGATTGGTACGATACCCTGCCAAATCGGAAGGTTTCAAAATGCCTACATTCACACTGGGAGCAAATAATTCACGGTACCAGTCGCCATGATCCTGATCAGCGATAGCGCTTGCGTTTTCTCCTTTCAAAATCTTTTTAATGCTTTCTTTCACTGCTTTAAAGGCTTGCCAGTAACCTCTTGCAGCCATAGTGTCTTTTTGTTGTCGGTCAGCTTCATTTTTCGTTGCATCCCATGCGCCTGACCGTACACGCTCAATAAATTCAGGAGTTACCCGGTATCTTTCAATAGATAAGGAATGGTAAGCATCTGTGGTATAGATTTCCTCCATCTTTGTAATATAGCTATCAATATCCTTAGGAAGTCCCGGTGGTTCGGGGAATATTTCAATAACCTCTTTTCGCATTTCATGCCATAGCAGGCGAATACGGTTCACATGAGGCGACTTTTCACGCGTATCCAGCACAATAGGTGTTTCTTCTTCAAAAGGATCTGTTTCTCTTACATCATAGCCGGCAGATTTCATGGTCTTCAGGATCTCAGTGGCAATTTTCTCTTGTCCCAAATTACGGTAAGCCCCCGTTAATCTTCCAGAAATGGTGGAATGTCCTCCATCTAACAACATCCCTAATAATTCAGAAGCATCACGAATCAACAATAATGCTGTCCGTACATCTGTTGGATTTGTACGAAATAAGGATGGTTGTGAATGAATTATCGCAGAGGGGAGGTTG
>JAOUKG010000246.1 GCA_029882725.1 Cyclobacteriaceae bacterium | reverse complement strand
AGATGTTGAGAACGTCGATTTAGTCGTAAACTATGACGTGCCCGACGATCCCGAAGATTATGTTCACAGAATAGGTCGTACGGCCAGGGCCAAATCATCTGGCGTTGCCTATACATTTGTAAATCCACAGGATCAGTATAAAGTGGTACGCATAGAGCAGCTTATAGAACGAGAACTTGAAAAGGTAAGAAATCATCCTGGTGATATAGGAGAAGGACCTGAATTCACTTCAAAGTCAAGACCATCGGGTGGTGGGGATAAGAAATTTGGCAAGAAAAAATTCGGCAACAAGAAAAAAAGCTGGAGTAAAGACGGTGGTGATAAAAAAAGGACTTTCAGAAAGAAAGATTAATTGATGCGGAACTCCGCTTCGTTGGAATTTATTGCAATCAACCCAATACCCGCAGTACATTTTCTTTATAACTTCCGCCAATAGGAATAAGTTTATTGTGAATCATTACAGAGTTACTATCGTAATATTTAATGTGTTTCTTCTGTATGATATACGATTTATGAACTCTTAGGAAAAACTCCTCCGATAGTGAAGTTTCAAGATCTTTTAAACTTTGTAATGCTACAATCCTTTTCCCGTCAAGGGTATAATACGATACATACTCTTTGAGGCCTTCAATGTAAAGAATGTCTTTTACGGGTAATTTATAGGTTTTATGATCGGCCTGAATAGAAAGTATTTCTTCTTCAGGTTGATTGTTTCCATGTTTGGATAATCGGGAAGAAACCTTATTCACCGCTTTTAAGAATCGTTCAAAACTGAAAGGTTTCAGCAAATAATCTACCACATCCAGGTTAAAACCTTCAAGCGCATATTCATCGTATGCCGTAGTAAGTATGACCATTGGCCGTTTATCCAATGATTTCAGAAATTCAGTTCCCTTCATTTCGGGCATTTGAATATCCAGGAATAAAAGATCTATTTCTTCATTGATAATCAGAGGCATGGCTTCCAACGGGTTTCTGAATTCACCTATAACTTCCAGTATTCCGGTTTTTAATGCAAAATTTTGCACCAGCTTTCTGGCAGGTTGCTCATCATCTATTATGGCACAGCGTATTTTTTTCATTTATGTCAGAAGAATTTCCAGAGACACCTCAAATTTCTCGTTATCTTCGTTGAAAATCAACTGGTGTTTATCCGGATAGAGCAATTTTAACCTTTTCTTTACATTTTCAATACCAATGCCTCCCGTTTTATCTTTTTGTGTACTTGTGGGAGGTTTGCTGTTGCTCACCTTAAAAGTTAATTTTGAGGCGTCCAAATCTAAAAAAATATCAATCCAACCTTTTTGAATATCTTCTATTTGACTGTGTTTAAAGGCATTTTCAACGAAAGGCAATAAAATCATGGGGCTTATTCCCAATTCACTTTCAACATATTGAAATTTAATATTTTCAATTTTTTCATCCTTCAATTTATGGATATCGATGTAATTTCTTAAAAATTCAATTTCACTGTTTAGGGGCACTTTGTCTACATTCGACTCGTAGATCATATAGCGCATCATTTGGCTGAATTTCAATATTACATCGGCCGTGTTGGATGCATTGTCTATGGCCATGGAGTAGATATTGTTCAATGCATTGAAAAGGAAATGAGGATTAATCTGAGATCGAAGCATTTTCAATTCTGCATTTAGATTTTCGGCCTGAAGTTGCGACATTTCTTTTTCCTTACGGGAAATCATTTCCGAAGACCGTAAAATAGAAGACACGAAAACCACTGTTATGGCAGGAAATAATATAGGTAGAATTCTGAAAATCATAAAAGACACACTTTTTGTAGGTCTGTTAAACTTTCGGTTTTCAATACCCTGACGGGCAAATTCCATTTCGTAAAAATAATCGATTACCAACTTTCCCAAAATAACAACTACCACCAAACCCAGTATTATCAAAGTGAAATACAAAACCCGTTTGTTGTTGAAATAAAACTGAGGCATCAACAAACTGTAATTGAAGTGAAACAGTCCAAAATGGAAGATAAAGATTATAGCAGCCACCAGAATTGAATCTCCGGTAGTGAGTCGGGCACTGTATAGAGCGTAAATCAGCACAAAATAGGCCAACCATAGCACCCATTGAATTACCGTTTTACGTTTTAATGCTAGCATATAAATTCTGTTTATTTAATACGTTGGATTGTTTTATCTGTTCACAATCCTTTGCCGACACAGTTTATTTAAATTTCCTGAAGTTATAAGTAAACTTCAACAAAAAATATTGTTGGAGCACTTGTGTTACTGTTTCTTCCAAATAATTTGTGGAAACTGTTTGCGAAATAGCCTGATTTTGTTTCAAAAGGTCAAAAACAGACAATTCAAGTTCGCCGGCGTCGTTTTTCAGGAATTTTTTGGCAAGGGCCATATTCCATAGCGTGTATTCAATATTAAAAGCATCACTTACACCATTGTAGTTCTGATAATCGATGGTACTTCTAAATACGAACCCTTTTCCAAATATCAGGTTTACATTTCCTGAAATTGTCTGACTGATATACTTACTGTCTCTATTGCGTTGAATAGTGTTGATTACTGAATTATAACCGGGGATATACGCTATACTAAAATCAACTTTTTCACTGATATTACTTATAAAAGACAATCGGCCGTTGATACCGTAGGTACGGGCAAAGTTGTTTTCTTCATTGGTTAGCCCTGGATTATTTTGAAATGAAGCTCCAACACTTGTATTGATTTTAGACTTTAGTTTTTCAACATTAAAACTATAAGTAAGGTTGTCGCCAATATTAAAGTA
Source organism: Cyclobacteriaceae bacterium (assembly GCA_029882725.1). GTDB lineage: Bacteria > Bacteroidota > Bacteroidia > Cytophagales > Cyclobacteriaceae > JAHEMU01. Next base: position 2,598 of record JAOUKG010000246.1, on the reverse strand, counting down.
TCCTTCCATATTTACCGGTTGGGAAAGCTGACCACCACGTGGTAAAATCAAACCCGTTGCAAAAGTTGAATCCTGGGCCATCACCTGGGTGCTGTTTACTATTTGGTTGTTGGAATATTGAACACGGATAAAGTTAGACAAGCTTCTATTTTTTTCGACATTGTTTTTTCCAATTCTTATAAACAGATCATGTCTGTAGTTTTGATCTAAATCAGGGTTTCCTGTTGACCAAAACAAGGGGTTGGTGTTGTCAATTACATTTTGAAGTTGACTAACCGAAGGCGTATTGGTGCGAGCTGCATATCTGAAAAAAGCATTGGTGCCTGGCCCCAATTCAATTCTTCCCATAACAGTTGGTAAAATGCTATTGAAGCTATTGTTGAAGTTATCTGCCACAGGAAAAGACTGTTTATTGTCAAGCGACACATGTTGATATGCGAGACCTATGTTAAAAAAACGTCCAAAACTTCTGTTTGAATACGTAACTGAAGGTTCATGTGTAGTTTGCCCACTGGTAAAATGATTGGAAAGAATAGGTTCAAAACGCTGACCATCGGTTAAGGGGTCTACAATGTAGGTATTCTTCTCGGAAGCTCTTTTTCCATATGATAATTCATATGCAGTTGATATTTGTCCTGTACGGCCTACGGGTTCAGTAAAAGTAACAGCAGTACCCATCGAATTCCTGATTTGGTCGGTTTTAAAATCAGACAGTGAATCAAGAGTAAGATCCTGATACTTATTTTTCAGATTTGTGTTATCAATTAATGTATTTACTTCAACAGAGATTGAACGGCCCAATTTGTCGAATTTATGTTGAAAAGTAATTTCATTATTTAAATTAAGCCCCAAGTTATTATTATTGAGGTTATTTTCGGTTTGGTTTAGTATTTCACTAAGGCTATTGGTAGTAGTACCCAATGTGTAATTTTGATTGAAGTTATCCTGAAAACTCAACCGGGGGCGTATAATCAACTTGTTATTGTCATTTATATCATACGTTACGCGTGCATTGAACCGGTGATTCAAATTATCGGTTGAAGATTCTTTGGTCTCTTCATAATATTGAGTTTCACTGGACAAAAATGATTCCCTGTTTGTATATCGATTGTTGTTGTTTTGAGTTTGGTTGAAAAAGTAACTGCTTTCTACAGTAATGGCTTTTCCCCATTTATCTGTATAGTTGGCACCCACAGAGTTTGTGGAAGTAATCCCTGACTGGTTGGCTGTCATGAGCGGGTTACTTGATCTCCCCCTGGGACCACCGCCACCACCACCGGTTCCTGCAAGATCCTCATTGCTGAAATTTTGCTGGTTATTGTTGTTACTCATTCCTATCAGGGTAATTCTTTTATCTCCTTTGTATGAATTAAAGTTACCGCCTGCAGTGTATAGTCCTTGCGTACCTGCACCGGCGTATATTTTTCCGAATTGGCCGTTTCTTTTATTGGTTTTAGTAACCACATTCATGGTTTTGGTAGTATTTCCATCGTCAAAACCTGTAAATTGAGATTGCTCACTTCTCTGGTCGAACACTTCTACCTTATCAACAACCTCAGCGGGTATGGTATTTAACGATAGGAGGGGATCTTGTCCGAAAAACCGTTTACCATCGAGGAGTACTTGCTGAATTTGCTCTCCATTGGCCTTAACGCCAGAGGCATCCACTTCAATACCTGGCATTTTACTAATAAGATCTTTAGTAGAAGCATCAGGATTTACTTTAAAAGCATCAGCGTTGTATTGAAGTGTATCGCCTTTGATTTCCATGGCAATCACTTCGCCTTTAACCTCCACCTCCTGCAACATTTTCACATCGGGCTGCAGCGAAATTGTTCCAAGATTCACATCCGTTTCAGTCATTCTGAAAACACGGGTGTAGGGGAGGTATCCCATACTTGTTATGTTTATTCGATAAAAGGCCTTTTCCAATTTTTGCACTATAAACTGACCATTTTCATTACTGGTTCCGAATTTGGAGAGGGTGCTGTCTTTCACATTGACAAACAAAACAGTTGCTCCCACAATGGTCGAAGCATCGCTGGCATCCACAAGAGTACCACTGGCACTTAAATTTTGGGCATTTACTATCTGGGCTACACTAAGTGCCGCCATTAATATGAGTACTTTTTTCATCGAAATGGATGGTTATTTTTGGTTTGGTTTGGTTTTTAATGAATCGGCCCGGGCAGGACGGTTTTGTTGCATACGTTGTCTTCGGTCATTAATAATATTCTCATACACTGCATATTGTTCGTCATTGAGAACATCCCTCATTAGTTCGTCCTTTTCTTTCGTTAAGGCTTCCATTTTTGGGCGCATAGTCTGGTAATTTCCCGACTGCCTGACCTCCTCACGCAATTCAGTAAAAGACAAACTATATTCATCGTAAATACCATCAATTAGCATTTTTTGGTCTTTAGAAAGGTCGGTAAGTTCAGTATAAAGATTCTGTTTTTCACGGGCAATCATTTCATTTGGATCCCATCCTCCAGAACGCTGCGCCATTGCAAAATAAGAAGATAGGGAGACCACTAACATCAGGCCGATTTTATATAAAGAAGAATATTTCATGGGTTTACTCATGGGTTTATTTTT
>JAOUKG010000247.1 GCA_029882725.1 Cyclobacteriaceae bacterium | reverse complement strand
TTATCAGGTTTGTCAAACTTCAGGAACTTTGGGTCCAAAGAGAAAACAAGGTGATTTTCAAATACCTGAAGGGTTTTATCACATAAATATTTTCAATCCCCATAGTAATTTTCATTTGTCCTTAGGATTAAACTACCCGAATAAATCGGATAGAATATTGGGAACTCAAGGAAATTTAGGAGGTGATATTTTCATACACGGTAATTGCGTAACTATTGGGTGTTTACCCATTACCGATAATCTGATAAAAGAATTGTACGTGTTATGTGTAGAAGCAAAAAACAATGGCCAAAATAAAATCCCTGTCACCGTTTTTCCTATGGAGTTAACTCCTTCCAATTTTAATGCCCTCAAAGAAAATTATGGAAATGAGTACGACAAAATAGGGTTATGGACAGATTTAAAAAAAGGATTTGATATATTTAACACCACAAAACAACTTCCGGAGATTGGGTTTCTCAATAACGGAAGACATAACATAAAAGAAAACTAAATACAAGATGAAAAACCTTCACACCTTTTTATTTATTGGCATACTTTCACTTTTTACCATCTCTTGTAAAACCTCAAATTCAACAGATGAAAATTCAACCACAACTGCCACTACCATTCCCCTTTTTCAGGAAAATGTAAAAGGCTGGTCTGTTTTTGGCGGTGGCTCCTGGAAATTTGAAAATAACGAGTTAACAGGAACGGTACAGGACACCATGGCCTTTGTAATGACTAACAATAAATACAAGAACTTTGTATTGAAAATGGAGTTTTATCCAGACAGCACCATCAATAGCGGTGTTTTTGTTCGTTGCAAAAATGAAGTGATCAGCGATACAGATTGCTATGAAGTCAATATCTGGGATTCTCGCCCTGATCCTGAATACCGTACTGGCGCTATTGTGAAAATTACCAAGCCTTTGGAATATGTAGAAACCATTAATAAATGGAATACCATAGAAATTAAATGTGAAAATGACCACAAACAGGTATGGGTAAATGGTATTTTAACAGCAGATGTAACAGAACAAAGTTTAGTTGATGGATATATAGGTTTACAGGCAGGAGGTACCGGAGTAATGAAATTCCGGAATATAGAAATTACGCCTTTAGAACTCCCATAACTTTAAGTTTCTGACTGGCCATTGAAATTCTAAATGGGGGGTTTTCCAACAACTCCCCATCCATTTGCCCTTTAAGATGATTTCCCTCGATAATAATCTCCCTTCCTTGATAAAATTCTACCCCGGGAATATTTGCATGAGTTCCATTTTGCAATTTTTTAATTGACAAAAAACGTTTTAACGCGGGCACCCTACCAATCAGGCAAATATCCAGATAGTCGTGATACAACCGGGCTTCAGGCAATAGTTTAAACCCTCCTCCATAAGTTGTACCCAATCCCGCCACTACCAACAATATGTCTTTTTCAACAAATTGCCCGTCAATTTTAATCCTAACAGCCTTTTCTTTATACGTGCCCAGAATTCTGATTACCTCTGCCAAATAAGCCGTATGTCCACTGAACCAACGGGAACGGTTTTTCATATTATATACTATTTGCCCATCAAATCCTGCTCCAACACCATTTAGAAAATAGTTGCCATTGCACAACCCAACAGAAACTTCACAAATAGGTGTATTATACAATCTGTTTAAATGTTGATCGAGTTTGGATTCAAATTCAAAATACTTAATAAAATCATTTCCTGTACCCATAGGCAAAAACCCAATGGGCCTGTCAAAGTTTGGGAGTCCATTAATTGATTGGTTGAGGGTGCCATCGCCACCCACTATAATGAGATTGGTAAAATCTTTCGTAAAATGCTTGATTACACAAGGGGTGGCACCACATTCATTTTCGGTAGTTATAAGTTTATAGGAAATTCCCGATCGGGAAAGTCTGTTATCGAGATCTTCCAATTTTCCGGCATTCATTTTTCCGGACACAGGATTTGCAACAACAAGCCAGTGGGACATTCGTTCTAATTAGGTTTTGGTTATAAATTTAATTTAATATTCAAATTCCAGGCGATATTATCACACGTTAATTCCAATGTTTTTTGCTTACCCTGAAATTTTAATCTTTATTGTTTATCTGAAAATAACTTTTACCTGGAAAATCTAAAGGCAATATTAAACCCTAATAACTATTATCTTTTAGTTTGGATTTAAATACAACCTTGAATGAAATAAAGTGTTGGTGGTCTAAATGAGTATATCCTATTGAAATATAACATTAATTTGGAGTAATTTCAATTCGATACATTAATATTGTACCATCACAACAATAATGAGTATAAACAAAGACAAAGCGATTCGAACCATCTATTTGAGTATTTTTGGAAATGCTCTTTTAGCAATAGCAAAGGGAATTGTCGGGATATTTGGAAATTCCTATGCACTCGTTGCCGATGCCATTGAATCTACCACCGATGTTTTCTCTTCTACACTTGTATTAGTTGGTTTAAAATATTCTACAAAACCTGCAGACGAGGATCACCCTTATGGACATGGCAAAGCTGAACCTCTTATTACTTTTGCCGTAGTTGGTTTTTTAGTTACCTCAGCCACTATTATTTCTTATGAAAGTATAAGCAACATACGTGAACCACATGAGGCTCCTGAGAGCTATACCCTGATAGCCCTTGTTATTATCATTGCCATCAAGGAATTATTTTATCGATTTGTTAATAAAAAAAGTGCCGAAACAAAGAGCACTTCACTTAAAGCTGATGCCTGGCACCACCGAAGTGATGCCATTACTTCCCTCATGGCATTTATTGGAATTTCAATTGCTTTAATAATGGGTGAAGGATATGAAAATGCCGATGATTGGGCTGCTTTGTTTGCCGCAGGTATGATTGTTTACAATGCCTATTTAATTTTTCGTCCGGCCCTGGGTGAAATAATGGATGAACATGTACACGACGATCTTATTGAAAAAATCAGGGAAATTGCCAACGATGTTGAAGGTGTTATTGATACTGAAAAATGTTTTGTAAGAAAGGCAGGTTTAAATTACCACGTAGATTTGCACCTAATTGTAAAAGGAAATATTTCGGTGAGAGAGGGGCATGAAATATCTCACCGTTTAAAAAACGAATTACAAATGAAATTACCAGAATTGGTAGGAGTGTTGATACATGTAGAACCTGATTAGCACTTCAAGCTTTATTTAAGAGGTTTTTAATTTTTACCTATTCTATCTTTTACCATAATTTCGGGCATTATTTATATCTTTGAGCCCAAATGGAAAAAAGGGACAACAAATATTATATCAATGGGCTTCTCATTGAGGACTTGGCCAAAGAATATGGCACTCCACTGTACGTTTACGATGGCAATCAAATTGCCGACAAATACAATGCGCTCAAGAATGCATTTTCTGAAGTTTCAGTTAAAATAAAATACGCAGCCAAAGCACTGACAAATCCAGCAATTTTAAAATTACTAAAAAGTCAGGGCGCGGGTCTTGATGTTGTATCATTAAATGAAGCTCGTCTTGGTTTAATGTCTGGCTTTGTTCCTGAGGAGATACTTTTCACACCAAGTTGTGTTGGTTTTGAGGAGATTGTTGAAGCAGTAGACATGGGGCTCAATATAAATATTGATAATATCTCCATTTTAGAGCATTTCGGAAATAAATACCATAATTCTGTGCCCTGCAGCATTCGTTTGAATCCCCACATTATGGCTGGTGGCAACACGAAAATTAGCACGGGTCACATCGATTCAAAATTCGGAATTTCAATATACCAACTGCCCCACATTCTCCGCATTGTAAAAACCTATGACATACAAGTTGTGGGTCTCCATATGCATACGGGGTCTGATATTCTTGAAGCTGATGTATTTTTAAAAATGGCCGACATTCTCTTTGGAGTATCCCGTGATTTTCCCAACCTGAAATTTATCGATTTTGGATCGGGCTTTAAAGTGGCTTATAAAGAAGGTGATATTACTACCAACGTATATGATCTGGGTATTAAAATGTCTGCTGCATTTAAAACTTTTTGTAGTGAATATGGAAGAGATTTAGAAATGTGGTTTGAACCGGGTAAATACCTTGTAAGTGAAGCCGGGCATTTGATAGTGAAGGCCAACATTATTAAAACAACACCTGCAACTGCATTTGTAGGTGTAAATTCAGGGTTAAACCATCTAATCCGGCCCATGATGTACGATGCCTACCACCACATTGTAAATATTTCCAACCCCGGGGGAGTTCAAAGAGTATATACAGTTTCGGGATACATTTGTGAAACCGATAACTTTGGAGTAGATCGGAAACTCAATGAGGTACGTGAAGGCGACTTTTTAGCAATTAAAAATGCAGGAGCCTATGGGTTTAGTATGGCTTCTAATTACAATAGTCGCGAAAGACCAGCCGAAGTTTTAGTTTACAATGGCAAATCTCATCTAATTAGAAGAAGGGAAACTTTTGATGATCTTTTGAATACATTGAATGATTTGGATGATTTTAATCCAAAAGCAGAGGTTCTGGCAAAGAAGCCTATTAAGGAATAATTATTTACTAGTTATTTGATTTGCCTCCACTATTGTGTAAATTACAATCCGTCTTTTATTAAACCGGCCAAATCAAACTTTTAACCAATTTTAACCAAAAAACGCATGATCCAGATCATTCCCTCTATCGCTATCCAAAATGGAAAAGTCCTTAGGCTTAGGGAAGGAAATTATCTGGCAAACCACGCATATACCGAAAGCCCGGTTGATCTTGCAAGGGAATTTGAAAATGCCGGGGCCCAAGTTCTTCATTTAGTTGATTTAGATGGGGCAAAAAAAGGGAAGCCTGTAAATTATCACGTACTTGAAGCCATTGCTGGCCATACTAATTTAAAAATTGACTTTACCGGGGGAATTCACACTGATGGTGATATTTCAAAGGCATATGAATATGGAGCCAGTTATATTACAGCAGCAAGTATTGCAGTAACACAACCCGATTTATTTAGTGGTTGGATTGTATCTTATGGTAGGGAAAAAATTACCCTAGGTGCCGATTGTAGAAATCATAAAGTTGAAATTAGAGGCTGGCAAAAGAAAACCGACATTGATATCATGGATCATATTCAAAACTTTTACAATGTGGGTTTAAAATATGTAAAAACTACAGATATTGTAAAAGAAGGCGGTTTACAAGGCCCTTCAATTTATCTCTATAAAGATATTATAAAAAATTTTCCAGGTATTCAAGTATTAGCCAGTGGAGGTGTAAGGAGTATAGATGATATCAAGGAATTGAATGAAGCCGGAGTTTTTGCCGTTATTATTGGTAAAGCTTTTTACGAAGGGCGTATCACCCTTGAGGAATTATCTGAGTATCTCTCTGATGTAGGCTTGGATTAATCATTG
>JAOUKG010000245.1 GCA_029882725.1 Cyclobacteriaceae bacterium | reverse complement strand
GATGTAATAGGAAAATTAGGTAAAGACCTGACTATCGAGGAGGGTTATGAGGCTGCCAGACAAACGGCTATTTTGGTGATTGCTACTATTAAAATGGCTTGCGATGGTGATCTCAACAAAGTAAAGCAATTTGTGAAGGTGCATGGTATGATTAACTCGGCTTCTGATTTTTATGATCAACCCAAGGTTTTGAATGGTTTCTCAGATTTAATTGTAGCTGTATTTGGAGAAAAAGGAAAACATGCCCGGGCTGCAGTAGGTCATAATACATTGCCATTTAATATGGCGGTGGAAATAGAAGTAATTATAGAATTGGAGGATTGATCTTCCTCCCCTTCTAATTATGTAAAATTGGTTTCCCCAAAATTTTATTGGCCCATGGGAACTCAATTGCGATATACATTTTTTCAGAATAACCAGCCTTTAGTTTCTTCTGAAGTGTTTTTGGTTATGTAGAATCTTCCAATGTTAACAAACAATGCTTTTATCTGTGTTTAATAAATTTAATACTTTCTAGTCTTTCTTTTGAAACCTCAACTTTCCAATTTCTATAGGTATTCCTATCTTGATTAATGCCGAGAATATAAAAAATCCCATGGCCCATATTCCTAAAGTCACAAAAACTTCGACCCAAGAGGGAAAATATTCCACAATATCGCCGTAAGAGCCTGGTATAAATCCAGGTATGATAAGGCCCATTCCTTTATCGATCCAAATGGCTACAAAAAGCATGATCAAGGCAAGATTCATCCAACGAAGGTCATTTCTCAACAAATGAACTGTTAAAATAATAGTTGCCACAATATTTAAAGCCAAAGAAGTATATATCCATGGCATCAGTGCAGTTTTATCTCCAATACCAAAAAACAAATAGATAGCACTACTTGAATGGTGAGTAGGAGCATAAAACTCTTTAAATAATTCAGAGAAAAGCATGATTAGGTTAATCTGTGCTGCTACCGTTACTACTAATGAAATTTTACGTATGGTTTTTGTTTCAATTTTGTATTCTGAATACTTACGGATTACTTCCAAGGCGAGAATAATCAATGCCGGACCGGCAGCAAAGGCAGATGCCAGAAACCTGGGTCCTAATAAAGCACTGTTCCAAAATGGCCTGGCAGGCAAACCTGCATAAAGAAAGGCTGTTACAAGGTGTATACCTATTGCCCAAAATACTGAAATTAAAACTCCGGGGAAGTATAATTTTTCATTAGGCTTTTTTCCAATGTATTTTGTATAAAGTATATAAAAGGGGATTGTAAGATTGATGAAGAGATAGCCATTTAATACCAAAACATCCCAGGAAAGCATGGAATTGGGCCAATTAAATAAACCGATAAAGGGAATAAGGTGCCAGGCTTTTGCGGGGTTTCCCAAATCTACAGTTACAAAGGCCAGGCACATCACAAGAGCAGAAACGGCAAGGCCTTCTCCGATAAGTACTGCTTTCGAAAAATCGATATCTTTCAAAATGTAGGTAGGCAAAACTAACATTACTGCTGCTGCAGCTACACCCACAAGAAAAGTAAAATTCGAAATATAAAGACCCCAACTTACATTATCGCTCATTCCGGTAACGGTTAAACCTTCTTTTAACTGTACTGAATAAGCATAGGCCCCTAAAATCATAAGTAAAGTGAGGGATCCCATCCATAAGTGGTAGGTTTTATTCCCAGACGAAGCTGATTTTATACCATCTTTTACAAATTGTATAATTATTGACATTGTTCAATTAATTTTTAGTCCATGAAATACCAAAACTTAGGTTCAGTACCCAAGTCTTCTTTAAGTCGAAATACTTTTTTGTTATCTAAAACCCAACGTATCTCACTATTGGGGTCCAATAAATTTCCAAAGATACGAGCCCCTGTAGGGCATGCGTCAACGCAGGCCGGGTTATTTCCTTTGCGCGATCTTTGGATACAAAAGGTGCATTTTTCCATTACTCCTTTTTTCCTGAGACGATTGCCAAGGTAGTGTTGATCTTTGTTTATTTCTTCAGTAGGGATTTCCGGTGTGGCCCAGTTAAATCTTCGGCCATCATAAGGGCAGGCGGCCATACAATAGCGACAACCAATGCACCAATCATAATCGATTACTACAATACCGTCTTTTTCTTTCCAGGTAGCTTTTACGGGACAAACTTCAACGCAAGGTGGATTTTCGCAATGAAAACATTGTGTGCCTATATAAAAATGACCTGCAGCCGGTACTTCATGGTAAAAATCGTCATCGGCAAGATCAAAATTAATCTGACCATTTTGGTGTTCGTGTATGCGAATGTACTGCATTTGACTATTTCTATCCTGATTATTTTCCTGTACACAGGCATTTACACAATCCATATAACCCTGACATTTGGAGATATTAAAAGCATAACCAAATAAAACATTTTCAGAGGGTTGTTCGCTGGATATACTCGCATGGTTTCCATTGTTTAATTCATAAAGCCTTTCGAGTCTTTTTACAGTATCTTGTTTTTCATTGTCAGACATCAATCTGTAATTTCCCTTGAAATACTCTTCCCATTCCAGCTGTTTTTTTTCTCTTTTATCGTCGGTGGCGGTTACGCTACAAGAAGAGTTAACCAGCCCGGCACCTGTAAGTAGGCTTGCTGTGAGCTGTTGAAACATACCCCGCCTATTTATTGGTTTGTTCAACTTTTGCTCGAACCCATCGGGTTTGTCATTTTGGCATCCACACGAATCGGGACTGCATTCCTTATTTATACTTTTGTTTGGATGTTTCATAGGTTACTAATTACTGGTTTGCTCTTTTAACTTTATTGTATTCAAACGGGCAGGCCATCGAGGTTCAAATGCGGGGCTGTGAGGGTCGTGGCAATTCACACAATTGTTCATAATTCTGGGTTCAACCCAACCACCAAGACTTTTTCCGTGTGCTCCGCCCAACCAGTCGTTGTATTGAGTAGAATGACATTGTAAACAAAGCTTAAAACTTTCGTTATATGTAATTTTTCCTTTGTTTATGGCAGTTAAACCATCCATTGAATTTTGATCATGGCAGGTAATACAGCCCATTACATTGTTTTCTGCATGATTTATTTTGATATCCCAATGTGCCTGTTTTCCGTTTTCCTGCTTGTTTTTCAAATCTTCTAATGGTTCTGTATGACAGCTTAAACAAGGAAAAGAGGTAATTTCAGAGGTACGTTCGGGCAGATAAAAATTATGAATGGAATCGGAAGTATATGCAAGGATCAAAGAATTTCCTTTATAGATATCCCTTGCATCAAATTTATAATTTATTGAATCTACTGAGATTTTCCTTAATTCCTCTGCCAATGAATGATGTTCGCCTTTAAATTTATGTAGGGAGTCACAAGAGATTCCTAAAAACCCCATTGTTATGAATATAATGCCCTGAAATATATATTTATTCATGGTGCCTATTTTAATTTTCTAAAAAATTGTTGAGAAGTGTCTGGAGAGCTTAGGTCAGGAATTTCTGTTTTCACTTTTTCCACAGCCGGAACATGGCATTGCCTGCAATTCACACGAGTAGGGTGGGACACCTTAATTTCTCTGGGAGCTGCAGGACCGGCATGACATGCCAAACAATTTTCCCTTAACTGCAAACTATGAGGAATAACAGGAGGACTACTTACCAATGCCTTTTGATGCAAAGGTGGAGGAGAAATTTTAAACCAGTTGCTCAATTGAAATGTAGTTTTTGTTGTATTTTCCACATGGCATTGTTTGCAACTAATCAGTTCAGGGTGGGGAGTTACCGGAGCATAAGCATTAAACTTAGCTACAAAACCCCCATTTTCGTGACACTGCAAACAGGCATTGCCACCAATACCTTGTTTTTCCAAAACTTGATGAGGAATATAAGGAGGAGCACCAGGATAGGCTCGGTTTGAGTAATATGTTTCCAATGTCCTGTAAATATTATCATCCTCTATTATATTATCATATTCCAAAGCAAACTCATCCCTTCTGAAAACCCCGCTTTCAGTAGGAATGGAAGGTGAAAAATCTTCTTTTTCATAAGCTGTTTTAACTGGTTCAAAACTACTTTCAAAGGAAATATCTATGATAATTACAGCCGTTATCATTAAAATGACAATGAAAAATATGGTGTATAGTTTTTTGCTCGTTTTCGTCATGACATTCATGTTATAGCGTTTATACCTTTTCTATTTTCACTGCGCATTTTTTATAATCAGGTTGTTTGGAAATAGGACAAAATGCATCCAACGTTAATTCATTTACCAAATACCCTTCATCAAAAAATGGTATAAAAACATGAGAGGGGACAGGTTTACCTCTTTCATTGATTGAGGCAGGAAGAACAATACTGCCCCTTCTGGAAGTAACCTTTATCATATCCTTATTTTTAACACCCATTTTTTGGGCATCAAGAGGGTTCAACTCCACATATGCATTGGGTACTGCCTGATGCAATACGGGAATACGTCGGGTCATTGAACCTGTGTGCCAATGTTCCACTACCCTTCCTGTGTTGAGAAGGAATGGGTATTCGTCATCGGGATTTTCGGGAGCGGCTTCAAAAGGTCTGGCCCAAATTTTGGCTTTTCCATCGGGGTTTCCATAGAAGTCATAACCATCGCCTTTACAAGCGGGATCGTATTTTGCGTGGAACCTCCATTTTGTGCTTTTACCATTGTGGTAAGGCCATTGAGCACCAGGTTGAGATTTTAAAACATCGTAGGGGGCCATACCGTGTTTAGGGCCTTCATGAAATTTACCATATTCTTTCCAAATTTCTTCTATATGGTTTTCTTCAGTCCAGGGAAAATATTTTCCATACCCCATTCTTTTTGCCACTTCAATAATTTGCCAAGTATCACTCATACACTCTCCGGGGGCATCGAGCATTTTTTCAAAATGCTGGGTTCTTCTTTCGGAGTTTCCATACATTCCTTCTCTTTCCACCCACATTGCAGAAGGTAAAATTACATCGGCAACATCGGTTGTAGGGGTTGGATAAATATCAGAAACTACGATAAACCTATCTTCTTTTAAAACGCCTTCCCTGTATCTGTTAAGTTTGGGCATAGTTACCATAGGATTTGTAACCTGAATCCACATGAATTTCAAATCGCCACGATCTAAGGCCCGAAACATTTCCACAGTATGTAAAGTAGGTTTTGGGTCAATATTTTCTACAGGTACTCCCCAGATTTCTGCCGCTTTTTTTCTGTGTTCCTCGTTGGCAACAACACCATATGGCAATTTGTGAGTTAGAGTGCCCACTTCGCGAACCGTTCCACAAGCACTTGGTTGCCCGGTTAAAGAAAAAGGACTGTTGCCCGGGGTTGATATCTTCCCGGTAAGCAGATGAATATTATATACTAAATTGTTTATCCAGGTTCCTCGGGT
>JAOUKG010000244.1 GCA_029882725.1 Cyclobacteriaceae bacterium | reverse complement strand
GGTGCCCTGAAGGACATCGATTTTATTTTTATTCATCAAATACGATATTCCGTCTACATTCTGCTTCACCACATCTTCCTTACGGGAAACCATTTGCTTAAAATCCACTTTTGGGGCAGGAATGTTGATTCCGTGCTCTTTAAAATGATGAGTAGCGTTATAAAAGTGCTCAGAGCTATCCAAAAGTGCCTTCGACGGAATACAGCCTACATTCAGACAGGTGCCCCCCAAAGTATTGTACTTTTCAATAATAGCGGTTTTCATTCCCAATTGAGCGCAACGTATCGCTGCTACATACCCTCCGGGCCCCGAACCTATAACTGCAACCTGATAATCCATAGTACTTAATATTTAAACGTTTAACAGTAATCTTGTGGGATCTTCCAATAATTCTTTTACTCTTACCAGAAAACTCACCGATTCCCTGCCATCCACAATTCTGTGGTCATAAGAAAGAGCAACATACATCATAGGACGTATCACTATCTCACCATTTTCTACAACGGGCCTTTGTACAATGTTGTGCATACCCAAAATAGCCGATTGTGGTGCATTAATAATAGGTGTACTCATCATACTACCAAAAACACCTCCGTTGGTAACGGTAAAAGTACCTCCGGTCATTTCCTCAATGCTGAGTTTTCCATCACGGGCTTTCACAGCCAGGCTTATTATTCCTTTTTCCACTTCCGTGAAATTCATTTTCTCCGCACTCCTCAATACAGGAACAACAAGTCCTTTAGGTGTTGAAACGGCAATCGAAATATCACAGAAATCATTATACACTATTTCTTCTCCATCTATTCTGGCGTTCACGGCCGGCCATTCCAATAATGCCTGACAACAAGCTTTCGTGAAAAACGACATGAATCCAAGTCCTACTTCGTGCTTTTCCTTGAACATTTCCTTGTATTTGGATCGAATGTCCATTATCGGTTTCATGTTCACTTCATTGAAAGTAGTCAACATGGCCGTTTCATTTTTCACTGCAACCAACCTTTTAGCGATGGTCTTACGCAAACTACTCATACGTTTGCGGGTTTCATTACGCTCTCCTACAGGAGTTCCTTCGACAATTGCTTCTGTTTTTTCACTTGATTTTACTGCAGTAGATGCTTTCAACGCATCTTCCTTGGTAATTCTTCCTCCAACACCCGACCCTGAAACCTGGCTGGCTGAAATTCCTTTTTCGTCTAAAATTTTGGAAGCTGCCGGAGACGGATGACCCGATGCATAATTGGAATCTCCAGTAGTTGGTGTTTGCCCTTCAGCGGAAGCGGTACTTGTTGCAGGAGCTCCATCCATCACTTCAATTTTGCAGATTAAGGCACCTATCTCTAGTGTATCTCCTTCCTGAGCTACAATTTTCAAAATTCCATTGGCCTCAGCCGGCAATTCAAAAGTGGCTTTATCAGACTCAACTTCAGCAATGATTTCATCCATACTCACAAAATCACCCTCTTTTTTAAGCCAACTTGCTATAGTAACTTCTGTAATCGACTCTCCTACAGTAGGGACGATCATTTCATGAATTGCTCCTGTTTTTTTAGGAGTAGTTACTGCCTGAGCGGCCGGTGCTGCTGCTGCCGGAGCTGAAACAGATGTAGCTGAAGAGGGCTCAATTTCACAGATTATTGCTCCTATATCTATTGTATCTCCTTCTTTGGCTATAATTTTCAAAACACCTGCCACTTCAGCCGGTAATTCAAAGGTGGCCTTGTCTGATTCCAACTCGCAAATGATTTCATCCTGTTCTACAAAATCACCATCCTTTTTCATCCAGTTGGCAATTGTAACTTCGGTAATCGATTCCCCAACGGTGGGGACTTTTATTTGAAGACTCATACTATTTCTTTTTATTTCCTGAATTGAGGATTTAGTTTATTTGAAACGCTCTTTTAACAATGGATTCCTGTTCCTGCTTGTGAATTTTGGAATATCCCGTTGCTGGTGATGCACTAAGTTTTCTGGATACTACTTCAAAATCCACATTATCAGATTGTGTTCGTAAAATATACGCCCAATATCCCATATTGTTAGGTTCTTCTTGTACCCAAGCCACCTTTGCCCCCTTATATTTTTTTAATATTTCATCAAATTGTTTTCTGGGGAAGGGATTTAATTGCTCAATGCGAACAATTGCAATATCTTTCCTTTTTGAATTCTCTTTCTCTTCCAAAAGATCATAATAGATTTTTCCTGAGCACAATAAGACTTTTTTAACTTCTTTTGGCTTAGCTGTTTCATCATCATACAACTCCCTGAAACCACCGGAAGTAAACTCTTCAATCGGACTCACCACCCGAGGATTACGTAACAATGATTTAGGGGAAAATACAACACATGGTTTTCTGAAATTCCAGGTTACTTGCCTTCTGAACAAATGAAACAAATTAGCAGGAGTGGTAATATTCACCACAACCAGATTGTTTTCGGCGGCCAATTGCAAAAAACGTTCAGGTCGTGCATTAGAATGCTCCGGGCCTTGCCCCTCATAACCGTGAGGCAACAACATCACTAAACCATTCATTCTTTGCCATTTACTCTCCGCACTGGTAATAAATTGGTCTATCATTACCTGGGCACCGTTGGCGAAATCACCAAATTGAGCTTCCCAAATTACAAGGGCCGAAGGGGTAGCCATGGCGTATCCATATTCAAACCCCAACACTCCAAATTCCGATAATAAAGAATTGTAAATTTTAAATTTCTGCTGATCCTTAGAGATATGGTCTATTTGACAATAAGGATCGTTTGTATTGGCATCAAAGAAGTAACTGTGTCTGTGTGAAAATGTTCCTCGCTTCACATCTTGCCCTGACATGCGTACAATATTCCCATCTCTCAAAAGAGAACCATAGGCTAATAATTCCGCGTCAGGCCAGCTCAACATTTTCTTTTCGAAAAAATTGGCTTTCCTGTCTTTAAGTAACCGTTCTATCTGCTTTAATGGCTTGAATCCTTTAGGTAAAGAAGTTAATGCCTTGGCAATCTCATCTACTCTTTCTTTGGAAATGGCAGTTTCAGGTGATTTATCAAAATCTTCAGGTTTGGCAAAAGACAAATCCTTCCATTCTTCTTCCACTTTTTGTGGCTTATATGGCAAAGGCCTTTGTTTTACCTCATTTAACCTGTCCTGAAGCATATTCCTGAACTCTGTATCCATATCATTGGCCAACTTATCATCTACAGAACCGTTTTCTACCAATTTCTTGAAATAAACCTCCCTTGGATTGGGGTGCTTGGCAATAATATTATACAATTTAGGTTGAGTGAATTTAGGCTCATCACTTTCATTATGACCATGACGACGATAACACAACAAATCAATATAAAAATCACCTTTGAATTTTTGTCTGTATTCCACAGCCAAATTAGCTGCAAAAGTTACTGCCTCCGGATCATCACCATTTACATGTAAAACAGGAGCGTCAATAATTTTGGCCAAATCGGTGCAATAGATAGAAGAACGGGCATCATCATAGTCGGTAGTAAAACCAACCTGATTATTTATAACCAAATGAATGGTACCTCCAGTGTTATACCCATGAAGTTTCGACATTTGAGTTGTTTCATAAACAATTCCCTGTCCGGCAACCGCAGCATCGCCATGTATTAATATAGCAAATGATTTATTTGCATCTCCTTTATATTCATCATCAATCTGAGCTCGAACATACCCTAAAACCACAGGGTTTACAGCTTCCAAATGCGAAGGATTAGGGGCAAGTTTTACATATATTTTGTTCCCTGAAGTGGAAGTAATAAAACTACTGTATCCCAAATGGTATTTCACATCGCCATCACCCATTGTTAAGTCAGGATCAGTGGTTCCTTCAAATTCTGAAAATATTTCCTCGTAGGTTTTCCCCATAATATTGGACAAGACGTTTAACCTACCTCTATGAGCCATCCCAATAACTACTTCCTCCACATTCATTTCGGCAGCTTTATTGATTATTCTGTCGAGTGCAGGAATTGTTGACTCTCCCCCTTCAAGGCTAAACCTTTTTTGCCCTAAAAATTTTGTGTGCAGGAAGTTTTCAAAGACAACGGCTTCATTGAGTTTAAATAATATCCTCTTTTTTTCGTCCAGATTTTCAATATATGAATTTCTCTTGGCCTCTATTTTCATCTTGAACCAATCTGTTACATCATGATCCCTGATATGCATATATTCAAAACCAATAGATCCTAAATAATCTACTTTTAGTTTTTCTATTATATTACTTAGCTTAGTTTTTCCCAACCCCAACAAAGTCCCCACTTCAAACTCTTCGTTCAAGTCTGAATCTGTGAGGGCATGATCTTCAGGAGCCAATCGAACCAAATGCTGACGTCTTTGCCGCACAGGATTAGTATCTGATCTCAAATGCCCCAAAGAACGGTAGGCATGAATAAGTGCCCGTACCTGAGCTTCCTTGGTGTTGGTTACTCCCCCTCCGGGCGTTTGCTCACCTGACTGATCTTCGAATTTTAATCTTGAAAATTCAAACCCTTCAAAAAATCGTCTCCACGACAAATCCACACTTTGAGGGTCTTGCTTATATAAGGTATAAAGTTCATCGATATACCCTGAATCCGCATTGCTTATATAGGAATAGTTGTCCATATTTATATTTATACTATAAAACAAATGTATAACTTAATCCCATTAATCAAAAACCGCATATACGGTTACACGATTTTATAATTAAACACATCGGTAGGAACGCGATGAATCGTGTCTGAAATAAACCATGGCTCTCGTATCTATATTGTGCTACTACACACATCATGTATTTATTATGCCGCGATGCGGCTATGTTAGGCGCGATGAATCGCGTCTCTACGGATATATTTGGTTTATAAAAAAACATGACGTAATTTTGCAGACTTTTAAATCGGACGAGATCCACATAAAAACAAAAAATGGTAAAAATTAGATTATCCCGAAGGGGAAGAAAAAAAATGGCAATATACGATGTAGTCGTAAGTGACGCCAGATCACCGCGAGACGGTAAATTTATTGAGAAATTAGGGACTTATAACCCCAATGTTAACCCAGCTGCGATTAATTTCGACGTAGACAAGGCTTTTGAGTGGTTAATGAAAGGTGCACAACCTACTGACACAGTAAGGGCTATGTTATCTTACAAAGGTGTACTAATGAGAAAACACCTTCAGGTAGGTGTAAACAAAGGAGCCATCACTCAAGAAGCTGCAGACAAAAAACTTGCAGAATGGATGGAGCAGAAATCTGAAAAAATTGAATCTAAAAAGGATTCACTTGCTAAGAAGAGAGATGCTGATGCTAAGACTCGTTTTGAAGCTGAGGCTAAAATAAAAGAAGCAAGAGCTGAAGTAATCAGACAAAAAAATGTTGTTGAAGAGGCTACAG
>JAOUKG010000243.1 GCA_029882725.1 Cyclobacteriaceae bacterium | reverse complement strand
ATATCTTCTGGTACCCGGAGACATCCAATAGGCAACATCTTTCCAACTACCACCTTTATAAACTCTGGAGTTGTTATCAATAAGAGAAGTAAATCCACCTGGGTTGTTCTTTTTATTATTATAAGCAGGTCTTCCACTTGCATCAAGACTATCAGTATCAATCCAACCATCTCTTCTTATTGGATTAAGGTCATCAAAATCCTGAAAAGATAAAGGTCTGTACACATCACGAACCCACTCACTTACATTACCGGCCATATTATACAAACCGAAATCATTAGGAGGGAACTCATATACATAAGAAGTGATAAGAGCACCGTCATTAAGTTTTCCGGCAATACCGGCATAATCACCACGTCCTCTTTTGAAGTTCGCTAAGAAATACCCCATTTCCTTACCATAAGGGTTACGAGTAGCGTGACCATCCCAGGGATATAATCTTTGGTGTGTTTGGTTTTCATCCAACCACTGAGTACCCATCATAGCCTGTGCGGCATATTCCCACTCAGCTTCCGTTGGCATACGATAATCAGGAATATAAAAACCTTCTTCCAAAGGAACTCTTCCTCCACCGAAATCTTCAAACGAAATTCCATTTTCTTCTGCCAAACGAGCATTAACTGCATCAGTTCTCCATTTAGAATAGGTATTTGCCTGATTCCAATCCACCCCAACTACAGGAAAGAAACGAAAACCAGGATATCTTAGGTAATGAGCAACATAAGGATCATTAAAAGCAAGTTTTCCTTCCCATACGGTTGTATCAGGTAAAGCTTTGATATAAATACTATCATCCATACTTACCCCTACAGAATCTTTTTGTAGGTGAAATAAATATTCAAGCCAATGTATATTGGCAATTTCAGTTTCATCCATGTAGAAAGAAGCAACAGAAACTGTTCTTTCTATATTGTCTCTACGTGTGAGCATATCCTCTTCAAAAGAACCCATAACGTGACGACCTCCTTCTATAAACACCATATTAGGTGCATCAGGTTGGCCTTCATAAGGTTTTACTTCATAATGCACTCCGTCATTATAAAGGTTTCCTGTTGCAGTACTCATCTGCCCGGGATGTTCACTCGTTGGAAATCCAATGCCCTTTAAAAAGCAAGAGGTGAGGAACATGGATCCACCTACAAAAATCAAGGTGTTTCTTAAAAAAAGAATGACTTTATTCATAACTAAAAACTTCAAATCTTAAACAAAGGTCTAAAACAATTCCAAATATAGCAATAGTAGTCCAAAGGACACTATGATAGAACAGTAAAATAACGGTATAAAATTAATATTTCTTTGTGAACTCCCAAAAATATTAGAAATAACCGCTAAAGAGGCTTTTTTCTCGATAAATGAATCTGGCAAAAACAGACAAACTATTGTGGAACCATTTATTCACCAGAACAACCATTTAATTTTGTTTAATTTGAACAATGGAAAATTCTTTGGAAATTTATCATATTATTTGGTCTTTACATGGCACTAACTACAAAGATCTAAATTAGTTATAATTCCCAAATAACCAAATGCAGGGAGCCCTTAAGAGCCCTACTTTAAAAATAATTTTGAGCAAAAGGTTTAAATTCCAGGCCAACTAAAAATAAATAAATGACAGCCATAAAAAATGAAAATCATCTTTATTGGACACTTCAATTCGTGGGATGGGGAACCTTTTTTTTGATCTTCTCCGGGTTTGGACTTATTTGGTATCAACTCGATTGGAAAACCGTTGT
Source organism: Cyclobacteriaceae bacterium (assembly GCA_029882725.1). Lineage (GTDB taxonomy): Bacteria > Bacteroidota > Bacteroidia > Cytophagales > Cyclobacteriaceae > JAHEMU01. Next base: position 3,680 of record JAOUKG010000243.1, on the reverse strand, counting down.
TAATTATTTAAATATTTCTGTTTTTGGTTTTATCATTTCGCATTTTTATCACATTTATATTAAGCAAAACCGTTGGCAAAAGCTTCCTATAGGAAAACTTGCTTTACGGATTTTTACAGCAAGTTTAATTTTGAGTATATTATGGCAGGCTACCATACTTCCTGTTACTTTTATTTTATTTAAAGAAAGTGCCAATTTTTCTGTTGCATTCGTAACTATGCTTACAGTAAATCTTTTCATTGTTTTTCTTATTTGGAACCTGATATATTTTTTCTACAAACTTTTCAGGTTCTATAAGGAAAGCGAAGTTGAAAAATGGAGATTAAATACAGCAGCGAAAGACGCACAACTTATTGCATTAAAATCGCAGATAAACCCTCATTTTATTTTTAATAGCTTAAACAATATAAGGTCTCTTGTTATTGAAAACCCTGAAAAAGCAAGAGATATGATTACGCACCTTTCGGGTTTATTGAGATACAGCATTCAATTCAGTAATATTGAAAAAGTAACTATAAAAGATGAAATTGATATTGTAAGGAATTATCTAAATCTGGAATCAATTCAATTTGAAGATAGATTACGATTTACAATTGAAATTGAAGAAGAAACTTTAAACAAGAAAATACCTCCCATGTCTGTACAAATACTTGTAGAAAATGCCATTAAACATGGAATAAGCAAGTTACCAGAAGGAGGTATTGTAAACATTTCATGCAAAATTATTGAAAATGAAATGGTTGTAGAAGTAACAAACACAGGTTATTTTTTAGAGGCAGATCCCCATAAACCCAATTCAGGTATTGGAATAAAAAATACTACCGAAAGGTTAAAATTGTTGTTTGGGAAGTTTTCAAAACTCACATTAAGAAATCATGAAGAGGGTTTTGTAAGTGCAAAATTCACAATTCCACTAAATAAAATCACTGATTATGAAAGCATTGGTAATTGACGACAGCCGCTTGGCCAGAAATGAATTAAAAAGATTATTGGCTGATTTTGAAAATATTGTAGTAATTGGTGAAGCTGCCAATGCAACAGAGGCCATCGAGAAGATTGAAGAATTTAAACCAGATGTAATTTTTTTGGATATTCAAATGCCTGGTAAAGACGGATTTGAGTTACTTGAAACACTCGATTTTGTACCACACACTATATTTACTACAGCTTATAATGAATATGCAATAAAAGCTTTTCAATACAATGCAATGGACTATTTAATGAAACCTGTAGATAAAAACTTGTTATCTGCAGCTATTTCCAAAGTGGCGACCAAAATTATCAGTGAGAAAAACATCGAGAATGAGGACAAAATGACCATTGATGACCAGGTCTTTGTAAAAGATGGTGAAAAATGTTGGTTTGTAATGCTGAAAGATGTGAGATTGTTTGAAGTTGATGGAAATTATACTAAAATTTATTTTGAAGATCAAAAGCCAATGATTCCACGTACCTTAAATTATTTGGAAACAAGGCTTGACCCAAAAACTTTTTTTAGAGCAAACCGCCAGCAAATTGTCAATTTAAAATGGGTTGAAAGAATAGAACCTTGGTTTTCAGGAAGCATTCGAATTTATTTGAAAGGAAATGTGGAAGTAGATGTCTCCAGAAGACAATCGCAAAGATTCAAAGAACTAATGAGTTTTTAATCTTTTTTGCGTTTTGGGTTTGTAAGGACGGTAAGAAAGAGCGGTCTGAGTAATAGTTATTCAAATGAATTACTCTTTATTCATTTTTGAAAATATGTTGCGAGCTTCATGGATATTGGATACATTATCAATATCAAGAATAGGTTTTCCTTTATATTCCGACAACCTTACAAATTTTGGATTGAGTTGAGCAAAATTCAATATTCCTGAAAAAACGGGAGAATTAAAATATTGAGTATTTTCACCTGAAATAAAATAACCGCGAAGTTTTCTGTTTTTTATTCTGAGCTTTTCAAAACCGAGTTGCTGAGCCTGCCAGCGTAACCTTACACTCTCAAACAATTCTTCTACGTTTGAGGGTGGTTTCCCAAACCTGTCTTCCATGGATTTTATAAATTCGGTTAGTTCCTCTTCATTTTTTAAATTATCAAGAGTAGTATACTGGTTCAATCTTTCAGAGATATTAGAAATATATGATTCAGGGATAAGAATTTCAAGATCAGTTTCAATGGTACATTCCCTTGCTACAATTTTAGCAATTTTAGCCAGGTCGTCTGCAAAAAGATCTTTAAATTCATTTTCTTTTAGATCCTGAACCGCTTCATCTAATATTTTATGATATGTTTCAAAACCCAGATCATTGATAAAACCACTTTGTTCTGCGCCTAACATATTTCCTGCACCTCTTATATCCAGATCGCGCAAAGCCACCTTGTATCCATCACCCAAACCTGAGAATTCCTCAAGGGTTTTCAACCTTTTACGAGCATCTGAAGAAAGACCAATAACAGGCGGTGTAAGAAGGTAACAGAAGGCTTTTCGGTTTGATCTACCCACTCTCCCCCTCATTTGATGTAAATCTGATAACCCAAAATTATGAGCATGATTAATTATAATGGTATTTGCGTTGGGTATGTCTAATCCTGATTCAACAATATTGGTACTTACCAAAACGTCGTATTCGCCCTCAATAAACTTAAGCATGGTTTTCTCCAGTAATTTACCATCCATTTGACCATGTGCAATTCCTATACGAGCATCGGGTACAAGGTTAAAGACAATGTTGGCAACTTGCTCTATATCCTTTACTCGGTTGTGAATAAAAAACACCTGGCCTCCCCTTTTGAGTTCATAGGCCACAGCATCACGGATCAAGGTATCACTAAACGTATGAAGTTCGGTAGTAACAGGTTGTCGGTTGGGTGGGGGTGTAGAAATAATACTTAGATCACGTGCCCCCATAAGACTAAAATGCAATGTTCGGGGAATGGGTGTGGCCGTTAGGGTGAGCACATCCACATTCACTTTCATTTCCTTTAGTCGGTCTTTAGTTTTTACCCCAAATTTTTGTTCTTCATCTACAATGAGTAGCCCGAGGTTTTTAAAGGAAATGTCCTTGCTTACTATTCTATGAGTTCCTATGAGGATATTCACATTACCCTCCTTTACCTCCTTCAGCGTGTTTTTAATTTCTGCAGCTGTTCTGAATCTGTTTATATATTCAATTTTTACCGGAAAATTGGATAATCTTTCCACAAAGGTTTTATGGTGCTGCATTGCCAAAATAGTAGTAGGAACAAGTATTGCTACCTGCTTCCCATCGGATACTGCTTTAAATGCTGCCCGAATTGCGACTTCTGTTTTACCAAAACCAACATCTCCACAAACCAACCTGTCCATAGGATGAGGGTTTTCCATATCCACTTTTACATCACTAACGGCCTTGGCCTGATCGGGGGTATCTTCAAAGATAAAACTTGACTCCAGCTCTTCCTGAAGAAAACTATCGGGAGGAAAAGCATAACCCGGAGCTGTTTTTCTTTTGGCATAAAGTTTTATTAACTCTTTAGCAATATCAGCAACCTGCTTTTTGATTCGCTTTTTTTTGTTTTCCCACTCGGGGGACCCCAATTTTGACATGGTAGGAGGAATTCCTTCCTTTCCAGTATACCGGGAAATTTTATGTAAAGCATGAATACTTAGATAAAGAAGGTCATCATCACGATAAACCAGTCGAATGGCTTCTTGTTC
>JAOUKG010000466.1 GCA_029882725.1 Cyclobacteriaceae bacterium | reverse complement strand
ACATAAAATATGGATGAGACAACAAATCAGGTTGCCAGTATTGGGCAAGGATATCAGGGCTCCTTTTGCAATTTCCACTTCTCTACTATATAATTTAGGGTTCTAAAATGAAAGGTTATCGTTTATATTGTTTGATTTTATTTGTGGTATTTCAGTCCCCGAATATCTTAAATGGGCAAGTTCAGGAGCATTTAACACCTGAGGAACAAAAAAAACAGACAATCATCACACAACCACTTACTTTACAAAAAGGTTTTGTGACGGTAGGCTTAGAGAATGTGTTTCAAATTTTTAACAACTCGTTCGGAGAAACCGGGCAAAGGGAAATTTCACCCATTGATCTCGGCCCTTTTTCTCCCAAAAGTGTGGTAAGGAACAAACAGGTAAATAGTTTATCCCTTACTTATGGAATCACAAACAGACTGCAAATCAAAGCAGCATTGCCCGTTGTGTTGTATAAAGAGCGATCCGTTTTCGTTGTGACTGAAAATGATTCACTTTCCATGGACAAAGATTATTTTAAAAGTCTGGGAGTAAATGCTGAAAGGGAAGGAAACGGTTTTGGTGATGCTACTGTGGATGTTTCATTTCAGCTGCTGCAAGAAAGCAATAATAAATTAGGAGTGAGAGTTGGTCTTACATCCAGATTGCCCACAGGCAGAAAGGATCCTGTAAATATTGTTGACGAAAATAATTATACAATTCCCAGTGGAGCGGGTGAAACCGTCTTTATACCCAATATTTCCGCCAGGCTTTTACAGTATCCCTATTCGCATTTGTTTAGTGTAAATTATGAGTACAGTATAGGAGGCAAAAAGAAATTTCCCCCTTACAGGTTCTATCTCAATTATAACCCCGGGTTCAGCACAATAGATTATTTTTACCAGTCACCCCCAATTTTCCATATCGACTACAGTTTTAATTTTCATCTCAATGACTGGATGGCCATTTCCAATTCCCTGAGTTATAATAGGCAAAAAGCCAAAACCACCGTGTTGGTATCTTATTGGAAAGAAATAGAAGTTCCTGATTCCTGGGCCATGGTCTATACAAACCGCATTAGTTTTCAAGTAAAAAAATATAGGATAAACCAGGTTATTAATGTGCCCTTAAAAGGCAAAAACAGACCCGCAGATGTGTCTTATGGTTTGGAAATGCAATATACATTTTAGGATAAGCCTGTGAAAAACAGTAAGAAGTATATTTTTTGGACATTGATCATAGTTTTTACTTCATGTAAAACGCCATCAATTATTGCTACAACAGCCCTGCATGAAGGGGACAAGGCGAACAATGAAAATCGATATGAACAGGCCATTACTTATTATCAACAGTATATAGAAATCAGCCCGAAATTAGGATTGTACAGAAACCCGGTTCAGGAAGCCGAAACATATAGAAAACTGGCCCATGCTTATTCAGCAAATGGAGAATACGCTAAAAGTAAGGATGTTTTGTTTAAGGCTATAAATATTGACTCCTTAAACAAAATGCAGATTGCATTGGTAGAAAATCATCAAATGCTGGCCGCTATTTATTCTTTTGAAGAGGATTACAAGCGATCAATTGAATATTTGGATTATTGCCTGAAACTGACTGAAGAGATGGGCAATGGTCCGAAGGAAATCAAAACAAAACTAGAGAGTGAGACCAATCTTTTGCTGGCAAGGGTGAAAATGGTATTGGGCGATTTTCCTGAAGCACAATTTTATGCATCAGTTGCCCAAAGCGGATTCACAAAAACAGGAAATAAAAAGGGCCTTCTTGAATCAAAATATACAGTTTCTGTAATAGCAAGGGACAGAGGTGATTATTTCCAGGCAGAAAAAGCAGTAAATGAGTCTGTTTTACTGGCACAAGAGCTGGGGCTCAGCACTTCAAAACAACAACAAGTCTTAGGGGACATTTATTATTTAAAAGGCAACCCTGAAGAGGCAGTCAAATATGCATTACTGGCTGTGGAAGAGGCAGAAAAAACAAATATAAAACCTCAAATAATAACGAGTTATTTACGACTTGGCAATTTATATAATGATTTGACCGATGAAGAATCTGCCATTTTATATTTTAAAAAAGCATACCAACTGCAATCAACCATTGATAAAAACACTTTTTACAATCCTCATTTCGATAATAATCTGACAGAAATATATAATGCAAATATCAGTACCGGTTCACTGACAGGGGCAGGCATAGCAGGGTTTAAATTAGGGGAACAGCATCTTAAGGAAAATAATAAAGACAGTGCGAGGTTTTATTTAATGCGAGCCCTGGATCTTTTTACCGAAGCAGAAAACGTGGAAGGAAAAGACAAAACATCCTTATTGCTTTCTTTGATTTATTTAGATGAAGGGAGCCCGTCTGGTTCCTTGAAATTTTTGCAGAACATTGATGTTTTAAAAACAACAGAAGATTTGAAATGGAGGTATTGGTTTGTTTACGGAAAGTATTTCAGGCTATCCAATAAAAAGGATTCAGCACAATATGCCTTCGAAAAATCGATAGACCATATTGAAAAACTGCGTTCAAACTTAACATTGACAGAGTTTAAAGTTGCTTTTGCCAATAACAAAAATGACGTTTATGACCACTACATTGAATTGATGGTACAAAAAAGCCATGATGAAAAATCCAGTGAATTGTTACAGAAAGCATTTTATGTAAACGAGCTTGCCAGGTCCCGAGCCTTTTTGGATATGCTGGGAAACAAAAAAATAGATCCCAAAAATTCCATGGATACTGTTTTACTGAATTTGGAACAAAAATACAGATTGAAGCTGAACCAATTATCACTCACCCTTGATGCCTCAAAATACGGAACCAAACAAAGGAAAGAAATTCAAAAAGAGTATGATGAAGCACAAATTGAATACAACGAGGTATTAAGAAGACTAAAACTCCAAAACAAGGAGTATGAATCATTCACTACAGTACTCCCTCCCTCGTCGTTCCTGGTTCAAAAACACCTGGATACGGATGAGGCAATTGTTGAATTTTGGGTAGGTCACGATCAAATGACCGTCTGGGTGTTGGATAAAGAGAATATTGAAGTAAAAGAAATAAAAATTCCACAAAACCAATTGAATCGTCAGGTTATCAGGTTGAGGAACTCTGTTGCCCTTCAGGATGAAGATTTAATTAATGACTCTTTAGAAGATTTGTATGAAATATTACTGCAACCGTTGGAGAATAAAATTTCAAAATACAGGCAATTGATCATTGTACCACACAGAAGCTTACATTTTGTGCCGTTTCAGGCATTATTGAAAGACAATAGATTTCTTGTCCAAAACTTCTCAATTATCACCTCCCCTTCTTCCTCTGTATATGTAAATCAAAAAATCAAGGCTGTTGAAAATAACATAGACAAAAGCAATATTCTTGCTGCGTCAATCGGAAACAGTAATATAGACACTTATTCAAATTTGCCAGGAACAAATACCGAAGTGTCTGCTCTTCAGGATATTATGGGCAATGTAGTCTTGAG
>JAOUKG010000241.1 GCA_029882725.1 Cyclobacteriaceae bacterium | reverse complement strand
CATAAGGAGTTACGTCATAATAATATTTAAAAACCGCCTTAGTGCGGTTTTTTTTGTTATATAATATTTTAAATATATAATATGATTTTTTATATTCAAAATTATTTTGTGTCGAATATTCTGAAGTATACTCAATTCCATTTACTTATGGCATGTGTTTTTCATGTAGGGGGCTGCTAAAAAAAAAGGATTCTTTACCAAAAAGGGAAAAATTCAAGAATTACAGCATTACAAGCCCATGGATTCGTAAAAGCTTACAACTCTCTGGGGATTTACTTGATACCAGTAAATGGTATAAAAAGGCCTCTCCGCGTAACTCCCTTTATATTCCGTGTAAATTCGTGATTCAAAGCACCAGAAAGCTGCTCACAATCTCTTTGACCCTTCGGGAATTCACCGGACCCCCTATCCAAAATTTCTTTTCGTTCCATTTGGAGATGGGGAGTAACTTGTTGTTCTCAATTTCCAGAATTGAAAAAGGACTTTCTAATTGGTTAATAATATCGCAGAATATATTATAACAAAAAACAACTAACCAGCTAATTCCTAACATCCAACAAGGTCTAAACCCTCTAAACCCTCTAAACCCTCTAAATCATTTTAAACGTTTAAAATCAATAAATAAACTAATAAAAGTTATATAATTGCTTTATGTACAATACACATATAACAATTAAGAACTGGGCCGAGGACGACCGCCCAAGAGAAAAATTACTAATGAAGGGGAGGACTTCACTTAGTACTGCAGAACTTATTGCCATATTGCTTGGTTCGGGCACAAAAAATCACACTGCTCTGGACATTGCAAAGAAACTTCTGGAAGAAGGTGATAATGATTTGTCAAAAATTGCCCGCTGGACAGTAAAAGATATGGAAAGAATAAAAGGTATTGGTAAAGTAAGAGCCATTACTATCATTAGTGCTTTGGAATTGGGGCGAAGGAGAAAGGACCAAATAATACAACAAAAACCTGTTATCACATCATCAAGTGATGTTTATAAAATTGTGAAAGAAAAACTGCTTGATCTACAGCATGAAGAATTTTGGATTGTTTTATTAAACAGAAAAAATGCAGTAATAAGCCTTTCACAAATTAGCTCGGGTGGTGTAGCCGGAACAGTTGTGGATCCAAAAATTATTTTTAAAAAAGCGTTGGAAGAGTTGGCAAGCGGGATCATTCTAATTCATAATCACCCCTCCGGGAACCTGAAACCTTCCAATGAAGATATAAAAATCACCAAAAATCTGGTAGAATCAGGAAAATTGTTGTCTGTTAATGTATTTGATCACATCATATTTACAGATCAGGGGTACTACAGTTTTGTCGATAATAGTTTATTGTGAGTGTAGGCTTTCTTATTCCAAACCCTATCGTAAATTTGTGTGGAATAGCAATGAAATAAGAAAAGGAGATATGAAAACGTATATGATACCCGTCCTGGTGATTATAGGACTTTTAAGTGGCTATTATTTTTTTACGCAGGATACGCCAGAACCTTTGTCTTATAAGCAGAGATTGGAGGACCATCGTCTTGAGTTGGCTTATTTCATGAGAGCCAACCCATCTTCTCCATTTCTGAAAAATCCAATAGGGTTTACAGAATTAAAATTCTACCCAGTTGATGAAACGTATAAAGTGACCGCCGATTTCATTTCTATTGATGATATCAATAAAATTGATCTACCCACCTCCGACGGGAAAGTGAGAGCCTACTTTAGGTATGGATACCTCAACTTTTCCCTACAGGGTCAAAAACAAAGATTGTTGGTTTATAAATCGGCAACCCCCGGCGACAACGAATTGTTTCTTGGATTTTCAGACCCTTCAAATGGAGGGGAAACCTACGGTGGTGGTCGATATCTGGACATCAATCACAGTGGCCAACAAAAGGTAATATTGGACTTCAATATGGCTTATAACCCATACTGCGCATACAATGAGGAATTTAGTTGTCCAATTCCACCGCGTGAAAACAAAATTTCAATACCAGTAAAGGCAGGAGAAATGGCCTATATCAAATAAATTTGCAATTTCAGACTGTCTTTTGCTCTTAAATCATTTATTTTGTCCCTCGTATTAAACAAAGAATACAGGAATGAAAATATCCCTGAATTGGCTAAAAGATTATATTGACCTGCCTGAAAAAGTGGAACAGGTTTCAGATATTCTAACCGCAACTGGTTTGGAAGTGGAAAAGGTGTTGGAATTTACTACACAGAAAGGTTCACTAGAAGGTTTGGTTATTGGTGAAGTGTTGGAATGTGAAAATCATCCGAATGCAGATAAACTAAAACTGACACGGGTGGATATCGGGAACGATGAAATTAACCAAATTGTCTGTGGTGCTCCTAATGTAGCTAAGGGGCAAAAAGTCATTGTAGCTCCGGTTAATTCGGTATTGCATCCCAGCGGCGGGGAACCTTTTAAGTTGAAACGTGCCAAAATTAGGGGTGAGGAATCCAATGGCATGATTTGCGCCGAGGATGAAATAGGGATAGGTGAAGATCATAGTGGTGTAATTGTTTTGCAAACAGATTTGCCCAACGGTACCCCTGCAACTGAATATTTCAAAGGATATAATGACCTTGTGTTTGAAATAGGACTTACCCCAAACAGAGGGGATGCAACTTCTCATATCGGTGTAGCCCGTGATCTTAAAGCTGTTTTAAACAGAGGTATACACAGGCCTTCTGTTGAAGGATTTAAGCCGGATTTTATAGGAAAGGTACCTGAAGTAATTGTTGAAAATACAGAGGCTTGCCCAAGATATACTTCAGTATCCTTGGAAAATGTAACTGTAAAGGAGTCTCCAAAATGGCTTAAAGATAAGCTGGCTGCCATCGGCATTAAATCAATCAATAACATCGTTGATATAACCAACTTCGTACTTCATGAAACAGGTCAACCTTTGCATGCTTTTGATGCAGATGCAATTATTGGAAACAAGGTAATTGTTAAAACTTTAAAAGAAGGAAGTACGTTTACCACTCTGGATGAACAAGAAAGAAAACTGGCAGATACAGATTTGATGATTTGTAACGAAGAGGAAGGGATGTGTATTGCAGGTGTATTTGGAGGTATAAAATCAGGGATTAAAGATTCTACAAAAAGAATTTTTCTGGAAAGTGCATACTTCTCAGCAGATTATATTCGCCGGACTTCTCTAAAACATAGCTTAAAAACCGATGCGGCTTTCCGGTACGAAAGAGGTTGTGACCCAAATATTACAGTCTATGCAGCAAAAAGAGCTGCTTTAATGATGAAAGAATTGGCCGGGGCAAATATTGTTTCGGAAGTGATGGATGTTTACCCTGAACCGGTGAAGCCCTTCGAGGTAAAGGTGAAATTTAAGAATATTGACCGGTTAATTGGTATCCACGTTTCACCGGAAAAAGTGAAGGAAATCCTTAATCATTTGGATATTGAATTAACCAATATAGATGAAGATGGGTTTGTCGCTTTGGTGCCACCGTATAGATCGGATGTGTACAGGGAGGCCGATGTAATTGAAGAGGTATTGAGAATCTACGGTTTTAACAATATTCCTATTTCTAAAAATGTAGGTAGCACCTATTTGGCGAGTTACCCTGAGGTAAATAAACAGGAAATAGTAAAAGATTTGGGCGGGCTATTATCTTCCTTGGGATTTCACGAAACAATAACTAATTCACTTACTAATCCTGAATACGCAAAACTTTCAACGGGGATTGTTCCAGATCGACAAGTTGTGATTTTGAATAAACTTAGTGAAGACCTGGAAGTGATGAGGCAAACCATGCTGTTTCATCAATTGGAAGTTGTGGCCTATAATAACAGTCATAAACAAAACAACGTTAAATTCTTTGAGTTTGGGAAAACCTACCACAAAGAAAGTGATGGATATAATGAACAAAACTGGCTTTCTCTTGTAGTTTCCGGTGATTTTCAGGTTGGAAACTGGAATGAAAAAGCTAAAAAGGCTTCTTTTTTCGACCTTTCTAATGTGGTTTATAAAGTAATCCAAAAGGTTTCAGCCGGCGATATTGATACAACACCCAGCAGTTCCGATATACTGAAATATGGACTTCAATTTGATGTAAATACCAGACCTGTAGCCACTATAGGAAGTGTATCAAATAATATATTGAAATATTTTGAAATTAAGAATGAAGTATTTTATGCTGAAATAAATATTGATAAATTGCTAAAGGGATATAAATCGGCACTTACTATTGAGGAAGTTCCTAAATTCCCTGAAGTAAAAAGAGATTTGTCATTGGTTTTGGATGAATCTGTTGATTTTGGGCAGGTTGAAAAAACGGCAAAGAAGAATTGTGGGTTTTTATTGAAAAAAATTGACGTGTTTGATGTGTACAGAGGAGAGAAAATAGGAGAAGGAAAAAAAGCCTATGCTATTTCATTTATCTTACAAGATAAAAAGAAAACGTTGAGCGAAAAGGAAATAGATAAAACAATGAATAGGCTCATGCAAGCATTTAAAACTAACCTGGGAGCTATAATTAGGGAGTAAATGGAGCAGCCAGAAAGGAAACTTGAAGATGCATTAATTGCTTTGGAAAACAACATTTCCGAACTAGTTACCGAGCTGTCGAAGGCCCGTGAAGAAAACACAGTCCTGAAAATTAAACTGGCAAAACAAGAGGAATTAATAAAAGACTTTCAAAATAAGAGCAAAATCACTAAAATTGTAAAAGGCATTGGTCCGATAGGAGAAGATGCAGATAAGCTTAAAGAAAGGATAGAGGAAAATATCCAAATAATTGATAAATGTATTACCCAGTTGGGTAGAAATAAATTAGATATATAAAAAGAGTTTCGCTACAATGAATGAACTTTCTTTCCGTATAAAAATTGCAAGCAGGGAATATCCCATGAAGGTGGTTCCTGAGGAAGAGGAAAACGTTCGTTTAGCGGCAAGTAAGGTGAATGAAAAGATGAAGTTGTTTAGGTCACAATTTGGTATAGACGACAAACAAGACTTATTGGCTATGGTTTCTTTTGATTGTAATGTAAAGCAAATCAGACAAGATTTGAAAGAAAAGCAAAAGTCAGATCATTACATTTCCCGTATAGAATCTTTAAATCAATTAATTGAAAATACTCTTTCCAAAAGCTAATCACATCCCTACTATCCTACAATGCTCTTAACTATAAATAAAGAGTATATATGGATTCAACAATATTGTTACTAATTGCCTTGGCCGTTGGCTTGGTTGTAGGTGTCATAATAAATAGGATAATTTCTTCTACTGTACAGAAAAACAAAAACAAAGATCTGGAGGAAAAAGCCGATGCAATTCTAAAAGAAGCAGAACTTGCAGGTGAAAATATCAAAAAGGATAAAATTCTTGAAGCAAAAGAAAAATTCCTGAGATTGAAATCAGAATTTGAAGATGAAATGAACAGGAAGAAAAACCTGATTATTACGAATGAAAATAAAATAAGACAAAGAGAA
>JAOUKG010000242.1 GCA_029882725.1 Cyclobacteriaceae bacterium | reverse complement strand
CCTGAATACCTGCTTGTTTCATCAACCAATTGGATTTATAATATCCACTTGCATCCAATATCTTTGAAAAAACAGTTAGTGGGCCTTTATTAACTGCTATAAACCCCACTATTCCAGTTCCGATAAACTCAAAAGATTCCATCCCTACCCGAGCAAAAGGATATCCTGTATTCAAGTAATATTTCAGAACATCGTTATAAAATTCTGTCAATTTTATCTGGGAATAGGGTGCTCCCGGCTGAAGAAATTCAAGATATTCAGAAATAATTGAATCGGGAACATCCTTAAACTGAAGCTTTATAACTTTGTATTGATTACCCGAATGAATCTGATAAATTTTCTTTCCATCTTTATAAAATTCAATAACAGAAGCATTAAGATACCCCAATAAATAAAGCTTTTCCTTAGCTTGGTTTGCTATAAGCTCACAATCAGCACCTTTACAGGAAATATATGGCTGTATTAATATTGAATCAGAGGAATTCAATAGATCATAATCAACTATTATTTGCTGTCCGAAGCAATAAAAAGACACCGAAACAAAAAAGAATAGGATTAATTTCTTCAATTCGCTTAATTTTGGATAAAGTTAATAAATAAGAAGTTGGCTGGCATTTATATACATATTCCTTTTTGCAGAAAAGCATGCTATTATTGTGATTTTCATTTTAGTACCGGAATGAAGACTATTCCCTTGATGGTTAAAGCAATTCAAAAAGAATTGGAATTAACTAAAGAGCATTTTAAATATCCTATAGACACCTTGTATTTTGGTGGAGGGACTCCCTCTACATTAACAATTTCTGATCTTGAAAAAATACTTGAGGTACTTTATAAAAATTATGCAATTTCAGATATGGCAGAAATAACAATGGAAGCCAATCCCGATGATCTCACGAAAGATTATCTGTATGCACTCAAAAAAATAGGAATAAACAGACTCAGCATAGGTATTCAAAGTTTTGAAGACAGTGTTTTACTGGAAATTAACCGGTGCCATACATCCAAACAAGCTCTCAGTTCATTCGAAAATGCCCGTAATGCCGGTTTTGATAATATCAGTATTGACCTTATCTATGGATTACCTAAAACTTCTATCCATTCATTGGAGCATGATTTAGAAACAATCCTAAAAATTCAACCAGATCACGTTTCAGTATATGGTCTAACTATTGAAGACAAAACAGTTTTTGGCCACCAACACAAAAAAGGTTTATTAAAAATACTTAGTGAGGAAGAAGAATCTGAAAGGTTTGAATTAATTATGGATTTTCTGGAAAATAATGGGCACATACAATACGAGATCAGCAATTTTGGAAAACCAGGTAAAGAGAGTAAGCACAACAGTTCTTATTGGGAAGGAAAACCTTATTTAGGAATTGGGCCGTCTTCGCATAGTTTTGAAAAAAATGAAAGATGGAAAAATGTAAGTAATAACACACAATATATTAAAAGTATAAATCAAGGGATTCTTCCCAGAGAGCATGAAATAAGAGATAAAAACGATCTGTTCAATGAATATATACTCACAACACTTCGTACAATTAAAGGGTGTAACACACAATTGATAATGGATAAATGGGGAATAATAATTGACCTTCAAAGTAATCCTATATTAGCCAGATATGAGCAGGAAGGATATCTGTGGATTGAAAACAAAATCATCCATCTTACAAGGAAAGGAAAACTTATGGCCGATCAAATAGCAAGTGATCTTTTTATTATTGAATAGTAAACTCCTTAAAAAATTAATTATTATTGTACTATGGGTACAGATGAGAAAAAAGTTTATATGTTACTCAAATCGGTTATTTTCCATTACCATGGACTGGATGATGACGAACGAGAAAACCTGGAACAAACCGCTACACAACTTAATGCGAAGGAAGAACTTAACTGGGCAAATAAATTCATCGCAGAAGATTACCTTACTTCTTTTGAAAGAGCCCGGGAATATTTGAATGAATATATAAGTGATTATCCTAAACCAAAGAGGATAGAATATATCCACATGGTTTGGGAAGCCAATAACCTTAAAGGGTTTGTTACTGAACTTGAGGTAGCCGCTATGGTAAAACTGGCCAGCGACTGGAGGGTACAGGACGAATTGAAAAAAGTTATACTCTCCAATGTTTCCTGAGTACTTTCCGTTTAAATGTTATTTATGTCACTGTTTCAAAATCACCTACTTTTCTACTTCTATAAGGTAGATTTGGGGAGTAGAGGAGAAGCTCAACATTCAAGTAAGTAAAAAAGAACTAATTATTTATTTCTGGTTATTTACAATGCCCAAACACAAATTATAAGGACATCATATCCTTAAACTTAGCAGCTTGCCTTCTACTCACTTCTACTTTTTCACCACCACGAAGTTTTACCATTAAACCACCATTAAACCATGTTTCTATAGTTTCCAACCAACTTAGGTTAATGATATGCTTTCTGCTTGCTCTGAAAAAATGACGGCTGTCTAATTTTTCATCTAAAGCATTTAATGACTTATGGATCATAGGTTTATTATTCTCAAAATATACTTTGATATAATTACCGTCCGACTCAAACATCCTGATATTTTCTAATTTCACAAACCAACACCTGTCTCCATCTTTCACAAAAACCTGATCCTGAAGACCTAATTTTCTATTTGGATCATCACCAGGGTTTCCATGATTACTTTCAAAATCAATTTTTTTAAGTTTTGAAACTGCATCTTTCAAACGATCAGGTTGTACAGGTTTCAATAAATAATCTAATGCACTTACTTCAAATGCCTTAATTGCAAACTCATCGTAGGCAGTTGTAAATATAACTGTGGGAGTACTATCCAACATTTCCAATAATTCGAACCCGGTTTTCCCCGGCATTTGAATGTCAAGAAAAAGGACATCAGGGTTATGTTGATTTATAAGTTCGATGGCCTCATCAGCATTTGCTGCTTCTCCTACCACCTCTATCTGACTATATTCTTCGAGCAAACTCATTAACTCTTTTCGTGCCAGTCTTTCATCGTCTATGATGAGTGCTTTCATGATTTTCTTATTTTAATTGACAAAGTTATTAAAGTTCTTCCATTTTTGGAAGCTCAAGATAGGTTAAAACCTTCCCCTCATCTTCATTTTTGATATAAAAAATTGCCTTTTTGCCAAAAATCATCTCCAGTCTTCTTTTGGTGTTCGCAATTCCCAAACCTGTCCCTTTTGGTTTTTCCAACTCCTCGTAATGACCAGCATTTCGAATTTCAATTACTAAGTGGCTGTTTGTAATATAAGAGAGAATTGATAACTCACCACCTTCTTTCAATTGCGAAATTCCATGTTTTATTGCATTTTCAACAAGTGTTTGGAGCATTAGTGGAGGGATTAAAAAACTACCTGAAGAAGGATGTATATCGAATTTTACTTTGAGTCGCTCTTCGTATCTCATGGCTTCGAGGCCCAAATAATCTTTAACTATTTTTAACTCTTCAGAAAAAGTAGTTAACCTTTTCTTGTCGGAAACCAGACTACTCCTCAAAATATTTGACAGCTGGGTAATGGCCATTTTGGAATTTTTCGGATTCTCATCTACTAATGCCCTGATACTGTTTAGTGAGTTAAAAATAAAATGCGGGTTGAGCTGGGACTTCAGGTTATTCAATTCTATTTCCTTTATCGCAGCATCCTGCTTTAGTGCTTGATTATAATTTATGAAATAATGGTAGGCAAAATACAATACCATCCATATAAACAAAATAACGGAATAAATTGCGCTCAATCCTAATATTTGAGAAATTTCAAGTGCATCCTGTACCTGCTGCGTTTGAAAAATTCCCAGAGGAATCAACAATAACAACCTTATAAAATACACCCCCAAAGACATTATAATTACACTTAACAAAACCCTCGGAACAACACGAAACATGGGAAGCTCTGTCCAGTTTAATTTTTTAATAAGAAAACGGGAATAATGAGTGGATAAAAAGAATAAAAGCCCCTCAAGAGTAAAAAATGCCAATTTCAAGTCTTCTTTCTCAGAAAAAAGGACTCTCGTAAATACTTGAAAAAACACATAGAATGCCCAACCCCCAATTTGTAATACCCAGTATAATTTCTTTTTATTCATAACTTCTGAAGTAGATTACCGCCAGGAATCTGTTCTAACCAGATAAAGAAACCAAAATAAACTAAATGCAATAAGTATCCATGAAATAACAACCAAGAGCTTTTTCATTTCTCCTGCATATTTGTCTTGCATGGATACCCAGGTTACAAAAAAAGCCAGTCCTAAGGCTGAATATAATATAAATTCGTCAGGTTTGTTTTCAAACCATTCCACAATTCCAAAAATAAACATCCCAATACTTATATATAGATTAGTTTTCCCTTTCATTATTCTTTAATTTATTTGAAATGATATCGTTTTCCGTCCATTTTGTTTTCCAACGATTGTGAGTCCAAAGCCAGGAATAAGGTTGATCTTTGATGACATTTTCAAGGTATCCAATGTACTTTTCCAACATAGCCTGTGCAGATTCTGAAGTGCCACCATCCTGTATTTTGGTAAAAACAACATTATAATGACCACGTTTTTGTCTTTCACAATGCACAGCCCAAACGGGAAGTTTAGTTGCCTCCATTATTTGCCCTACACCGTAATAAAAGGCAGTATCCTGATTTAAAAATTTGGTAACATATCGCTTCCCTCTTCCAAATGGTGACTGATCGGGCAGTATGTAAAACAAGGCCTTTTTGTCTTTATTCTTCACTATAGTTCTGAACATTTTTTCCCTTTCAATCCCCTGAACGCCAAACCTTGTTCTTGTTTTCAGAATGAGTTTATCAAAGAAAGGATTCTTCAATCTTTGATATGAAAAAAAGCCCGGCCCATTCATGCATCTACTTATAGCCATACCCTGCAATTCCCAGGAAAATATATGGCTTCCCAACAAAATAATAGAAGTATTCCCCAATTCCTGAAAAAATGGATCATCCCTATTTATATGGATTCTCTCCGATAATTGTTTTCCGGAAATAGATATTGCTTTTATTGTCTCCATTGTAAAATCAAAAAAGCGCCGGTAAAATTGTTTGCTAATTTGAATTATTTCGTTTTCAGAGGCTTCGGGAAAACTATTCCTTAGATTTTTAAGTACAATTTTTTTTCTATACCCAAAAAACCAAAATGCTACATCGGATATCAAGTAAAATACACGTAAGGGAATTATGTAGGAAATGAAAAAAATCAACTTCATTCACTCTTTTATTAAAAAGGATTAAAAATATCAGGCCACCGTTTTTTTATTGGCCAGTTGGCCACATGCTGCGTCAATATCTTTACCCCTGCTCCTGCGTACATTGACATTAACGTCATTTTTCATTAAAAAATCTGCAAATCTGGTTATTTTATCTTCTTTGGCATTTTCAAAATCAGCTTCTTTTATGGGGTTGTATTCTATGATATTTATCTTACTTGGGAAT
>JAOUKG010000532.1 GCA_029882725.1 Cyclobacteriaceae bacterium | reverse complement strand
TACCCAGCGTTCCTGTTCTCTATTTTCAGCCATTTTTAAGCTTTCAAAAAACTGGTCGCGTTCTTCCTGTTTATCCGACAAAGCCGGCATGACAAAAGCCATGCGTTTCTTCCTATCTGCATTGGTAATCAATTCGTATTGATCTTGTAGCATTTGTTCCCACCCTTCTGCTTGTTTCAATGCCAGTTGGGAAACATTCCCGATTTTATCGTTTTCCGAAAGGTATAATCCAGTCGGTTTTAAATCCTCTTTTTGAACCTTAACTAGTTTTTCAATACCATCTTTAGTCAATGCCATCGATCTAAAAGAACGAAATAATGTTAATTTTTGATCGGCCCTGTCCGTTTTTTCCATCAATTCCCATAATAACTCTTCCCATCTTTCCGTTTCATTATTTCTATTTTCCTCACTGAGATAATGCCAATAAATATCCTCCGAATAGCCCAACAACATGGATAGAATCTGATCTTCACTTTCTACAGGTATTGTCTGGTATAACGCATCCATTAATACAAAAGGTTTTAAATCACCACGAAGAACTGTTTCAAATAGATTGATCCAGGTAGCAGCCCTTAAGACTGGGTTTTCTACTGTTCCTACATTTCTTAAGACATAGTGTAGGGAAAGACTATCCATTTTAAAATACCCATAACCAAACCCTGTTGCATTGGGCCAGACAATGGTGGATTTGTCTATAGAAACAGTGTTTTCTCCTTCCAATGCAGGGTCCACTTCCCAAATAATTGTATCACTTGCATTTGATAAAAGATAGTATTGTACTTTTTGACTACCCGTTTGGTTGTTTTGTTCATAAACTAATCTATTTTCCCCACGAATTGGATTTAATTGAGGCATTCCCTTGCCATAAACCCACATTTCGCTCCATCCTGTTACGTCATGGTCTGTTTGATTATCCAAAATTTTAACCAGAGCATCCCAGGTAGCATTGCCGTAGGAATAGTTGTTCAGATATTCCCCAAGTCCCTTTTGCATTGCATCCTCCCCTATCATCATTTCGAGATGCTTCATAAGAATGGGTGCCTTTTGATAAATAATAGCCCCGTAAATAGATCCCGCATTGCTTAGGTTATCGAGAGTTTGCCGAACGGGATGACTACCCGAAGTTCTATCCACTTCATAGGCTCCACGGTAATAAGCCATAATAAATCTAAGGTCGTGATTAAGCTCCGGAAACTGTGGGTTTACAATTTTCGCAGCCATAAAATTGGCAAAAACCTCCTTTAGCCAAACATCGTTGAACCATTTCATAGTAACCAAATCCCCAAACCACATATGTGCTGTTTCGTGGGCGATTAGGCTTGCCCGTCCTAATTTTTGATTAACTGAAGCATTCTCTTCCAGAAAAAGACTGCCGGCATTATAAAAGATTGCTCCGGGGTGCTCCATACCTCCATATTGAAAGCTGGGCACCAGAGTAAAGGCAAACTTTTCAAAAGGATATTTTATCCCCGTATACGTTTCCAACCAGTTCAATGCTGAAGCGTGTAACTCAAAAATTGCCTCCAGATTATTTTTTACCTTCAAACTGTCTGTTTCACGATGTAGTAAAGCCATTTTACGGCCATTAACAGTTTTTTCTATTTGATCGAATTTACCTGCTGAAAAGGCAAATAAGTAACTCGGTATAGGGGCACTTGGTGAAAATTCAATACGTTTTCTCTGCCCAATTTCTTCAATTTTTACAACAGATCCATTGGTCTGCGCTTTCCACGAAAGTGGTATTTCCAAAGTCAATTGAAATTGCGCTTTAATATCGGGCTGATCAAAGAGAGGAAAAACAGTGGATGCCCTGGCCGGAACAAAAAGGGTGTATAGAAAATCATCGTTTCTATTTAGGGACATGTTTCCCGCAGTAAAATAAATTTCAAACTCATGGCCCACTTCTCCCTTTTTTATATACTTCCGAGGAATAATTATATGCTGATTTGAATCAATAAATGATATATTTTTACCCAATACCAAAATACTATCGACCTTCCCATTTTCAGAATAAAAATCCAGAACAAGATCTGAGGATTCCATCATCACTAAAGAAAGGTTCATTTTTCCCTTGATATCTTCTGATTTATTCTCTGGTATTTCAAAAAAAAGTGAATACTTTACTCTGTCTATAAAAGACTTTCTTTTGGTAGCCAATTCTTGCGAAATACCCTTTTCAGGAATAGTAACAGGAGATTCGCAACTTGATATAAACAGTAAAATAACCAGGCAATGGAGTAGGTAACTTTTCATAATGAGTATAAAGTAAAAAAAAGATGCGGGCTAATGCAAGAGGGGACCCAAAATGCCAACTATAAACCGGTATTTCTTTTTGCAATCACATCATTCTTTTCTCTATTTCTTATTCAATACTGATTAATCATAGCGTCCAGAATCTCTGATAAGGTTGAACTAAAAATTGAAAACTTTAACATTTCACTAATAGCTCCTGCCTCAAGATCAGAGGGATATAACATATAAGGGTAGATTATCAACTTTTGTTTTCCAACAACGTGATTGTTAAACCCAGGAAAAAAGACAATATCATGTGAATCAATATTAATTTTTGATTTGCCATTATTAATTATTTCAATATTAAAATCCAACCCTCTAAATATTCCTTTAATAATATACTTTCGTCTTGTATCCAAAATATTAAACGTAGGATTTACAAGCTCCCTAAAAACCACATTTCTATCCATGGCATAGTTTCTCTGCTCAATCTGAATGCTATAAGTTGCAATTGTATCTTTTTCTTCCAGAACAAAACCCACTACCCCCTGTTTCCAAAATAATACAGCATTCTCATTTTTCTCCACAGAATGAGATCCATCTTCATTTTTCACCCTATTTCTCTCAATTTCAATCTCCCCGGGGCAAATCATCACAATTTTCCATGTGTAAGAAGTATTATTGGTTCTTTTAATATTCATTTTTTTACTTAACGACCACAGCACTTCATGAGAATTGTCCCAGCCAAGTACAAATAAGGAGACTACACCAGCCCCAAAATTTCTTTTAATCTGGTCGCTGGAAAATTTACTGTGTTTCAGATCAAGAGGTGAAATAGATATTGCTTTTATTCCTCTATATGGCTCTTTATACCTTGCGAGTCCTTTTTTTTCAAAAGCT
>JAOUKG010000772.1 GCA_029882725.1 Cyclobacteriaceae bacterium | reverse complement strand
ATTTTAATATGTACTACCTGAGCATTTAAAGGTTTTTCTACCCCCATAAATACTACCATAACAACAAATAGAATATATCTTTCAATATACATGATGAATTAATTCCTCATATAGCCTTGAATAAATATAATAAAAATAACTTAATAGTCCTAGATAATCACCGTACAGTTCATAAACCTTTCCCTTTGAAAGCTACTTTTGTCAATTACTAATCCCTATCCCTTCCTATATCTCGAAATTGAAAAAAACGCACAAGCTTAATTTTGAACTGTTTAAAATTTAAAGTTATCTTTCCAATTAATACAAAGTCACTACCTAATTAGTTAAATCCATGTTTAAGACTTTCATTCATTCTACTCTAATTGTAATTATTAGTATAAGCTTCTTTTCTGGCTGCAAAAAACCCACAAAGGAAGTTGTAATAGACCTTAATGAAATTACTATTGCTGAAATCCATCAGGCATATACCGAAGGTAATTATACGAGTGAAGATTTGGTTAAGGCCTATATGGATAGAATTGAAGATCAAGACGAAAAAATAAATGCCATCACTTTTATCAATCCTGAAGCGTTGGATGTGGCCAGGAAATTAGATGAGGAATTTAAAAGCACTGGTAAACTAAGGCCTTTACATGGAATTCCCATTATTGTAAAAGACAATATAAATACGTTAGGGATACCTACCACTGCAGGTTCAAAGGCATTAAAAAACTACATGCCTTCAGAAAATGCATTTATTATTGAAAAGTTACAAAATGCCGGGGCAATTGTATTGGCAAAATCCAATATGGCAGAATGGGCCTTTAGTGCAATGCATTCTGAAAGTTCAACTTCAGGAATTACCCGTAATCCTTATAATACAAACCACGTACCCGCCGGATCCAGTGGAGGAACGGGAGCATCGGTGGCAGCCAATTTTGGTGCCGCAGGACTGGGAACTGATACAGGAAACTCTATACGAGGCCCCTCTTCACATTGTAGTTTGGTTGGGTTTCGAACTACTCTGGGGCTTATCAGCCGCAGTGGTATTGTGCCTCTCTATTTAAGAAATGACGTAGTTGGGCCCATGTGTAGAACTGTTGAAGATGCAACCCGCATTTTAAATGCGATGACTGGCTTCGACCCAACAGACCCGATTACCAGTCATTCTGAGGGAAAAATACAGGGGGACTATGTGCAATATTTAGATAAAAATGGATTGAAAAATGCTCGAATAGGTGTTTTAAGGGAATTAAGTGAAGATGATCCCGACCCGGAAATAAAAGTTTTATTTGAAAATGCACTGCTGGATTTGAAAAAACAGGGAGCCATATTAATTGATCCTTTTGTTGTACCTGGATTTTCTGAATTGCGTCAAAATCAATGGTGTGCAGATTTTAAAAAGGATATTGAGCAATTTTTGGTGGACAATGTAAAAAATGATACGATAAAAACCCTGCAAGATATTATCAGGATTGGCTCAAATTCAGAATATACTACCAAGCGTGTTTTGAGTTTTGCTGAAAACAGCGGAAGATGGGATGAAACTGATTTACCTTGTGGAGATGCTTACACAGACAATAGAAGAATAGCTTTTCGTCAAGCCATCGAGAATATGATGGACTCTTTACAACTTGATGCAGTGGTTTATCCAACCTGGAACCACAAACCTGCCTTGATCGATTCTTTTGCCACCGGCTATAAAGGCGATAACAATCAGATTATTGCTCCTCATACAGGTCAACCGGCTTTTACGGTTCCCATGGGTTTTACTACCGGAAATCTACCTGTTGGAATTCAATTCTTGGGAAGAATGTTTGATGAACCTACTTTGATTAAATTGGCCTATTCTTATGAACAGGGTACTTTGCATAGGAAGCCACCGGAATTATCAACTGAAAAATGATAATTTTTAATTATTCCCGCCATTCATAAATTAAAAGCAGAAACTCTGTAAAAACCCTGCTAAATTAATGGCTCGTTTCATTTATATAAAACTCATTATGAATCTTGATAAACCCTTTAAAAGCATTGTCTTGTTGCTACTAGTCTCTTTTCTTTACTCCTCTTGTTCTTCTAAAAAGGAACGTATCCTGGTTTTTTCAAAGACCGAGGGATACAGGCATGAATCCATTCCAGTTGGAAAGTTGGCTTTAATTGATTTTGGAAAAGATTTGGGCGTTGAGGTGGATACTACCGAAAATGCCGACTATTTTATAGCAGACAGTTTAAAAAAATATTCCGCAGTAGTCTTTCTAAACACCACCATGGATATATTGAATGACACTCAACAAAAGGCTTTTGAGGGTTATATAAAAGCAGGGAAAGGTTTTCTGGGAATCC
>JAOUKG010000240.1 GCA_029882725.1 Cyclobacteriaceae bacterium | reverse complement strand
CATCATCAACCGATGTACTTGTTTTTTCTTTCGTGGGTTTTAAGACTCAGGAAATCACGGTGAGCAATCAATCAACCATTAATGTAACCATGCAACCAGATGTTACTGAGATGTCTGAAGTTGTGGTGGTTGGATATGGAACTCAGGAGAAAAAGGAAATCACCTCTTCGGTGGTTACATTGGATGCAGAGTCCTTTAATAAAGGAAATGTAAATGACCCAACTCAGTTACTTCAGGGAAAAATCCCGGGATTGAGTGTGTACAATAAAGGGGGTGATCCGAACACAAATTCAACGATTCGTTTGAGAGGTATTTCTACAGTGGGAGCCAACACTGAACCGCTTGTGGTGGTAGATGGTGTGATTGGAGCTTCACTGAATAATGTTGACCCAAATGATATTGAAAGCATTAGTGTACTTAAAGACGGATCTGCCGCCGCTATTTATGGAAGCCGTGGATCTTCTGGTGTGATATTGGTAACTACAAAGTCAGGAAAAGCCGGTTCACCAGTTACTGCTTCATACAATGGCTATGTTGCTGCGGGAAATGTAGCAAGATCACAACCAGTGATGAACAAGCAGGAATACATTGCTGCAGTTGGAAATGATCTGGGGTCTGAGACCGTTTGGATTGATGAAGTTACCCGTACCGGAATTTCCCAGGTGCATAATTTAGCTATATCAGGTGGCTCTGAAAGTACCACTTTTAGACTTTCCACCAACATGAGAAATATCGAGGGTGTTTTGAAAAATTCCGGATTTGATCAGATAAATGCAAGGGCGAATATTAACCACTACGCATTGAATGATAAATTGAATATAAACTTCAATATGTCTTTGACCGAAAGAGAATCAAATTATTCATTCAATGAAGCTTTGAGGTACGCAGTGTTGTTTAATCCTACAGCACCCATAAAAAATCCTGATGGTAGTTATTTTCAGGCCATATTATTTGACAATTTCAATCCGGTGGCCATACTTGAGCAAAACAAAAACCTGGGTAAAAGGAAAGACATAAACTTTAATGCGTTGATGTCTTATGATTTAACTGAAAACCTGTCGATAACTGCTAACTATGCCAAACAATACGGAAATGATATCAGAGCTGAGTACTATCCAAGGACATCGTTTTTCAGAGGATTGAACAGAGGTGGGCTGGCAAGAAGAAGTGTAAATGACAGTGAATTTAGTTTGTTTGAATCTTATGGAACATACACCTCATCTTTTGGTAATGTGGATCTTTCTGCCTCAGCCGGTTATTCTTATCAGGAAGAGAATTCGGAAGATTTTGTGATTCAACTTGGGGATTTTCCATCTGATGAATTAAGTTTTAATTCCCTTGAAGACTCCCGCGATATTCTTGCCGGAGGAGCCGACTTGATTCAAGTCAGTAGTAATGCATCTCCCAATGCTAAAATCATAGCCTTTTTTGGCAGGGTAAATATGACTTTTGATAATGCGATTTTTGTAAATGCCTCTTTGAGAAGGGAAGGTTCAACAAAACTGGGAGCTGACAACCGTTGGGGTCTGTTTCCTGCAGTGGGTGTGGGAGCTGATTTGACGAAATACATGGGCACTGGTACGTTTGATGCATTGAAAGTAAGGTTAGGTTATGGAGTAACCGGTTCGTTGCCAGGTCAGTCAGGCCTTGCTCAGGATTTATATGATTATGATATTGAGAATGAAGATTATGAACTTGTTCGTGGAGGAAACCCTGATTTGAAATGGGAATCCAAGGCAGAAATCAATTTGGGTATTGATTTTGAATTAATGGGAAGTAAATTGACGGGTTCTTTGGATGTATATACCCGGGATATCAATGACTTTATTCTGGAAAGAGATGTTGACATAGCGGTTTACGGTTTTGAGAGACAGTACCAGAATGCCGGTAAGCTTAATACCAAAGGAATTGAATTGTCCCTGAACTACCAGGCAATTAATAAGGGTGATGTCACCTGGAACACAGGTATTGTTACTTCATCGTACAAAACTATTCTGGAAGAATTTGTAATTGAAGAGCAAATGAGGGCGAGTCTGGGTGCCCCTGGTCAGAGTGACACAGACATGATCAGAGTGGCTGTGGGGGAGAAAATCGGTCAAATATGGGGGCCTGTATTTGAAAGTATTGATGAAAATGGTGCTCCGGTGATGGCTGATCTAAATGGAGACGGAAATATCATTGCCGGACAGGGTAGTGCACTAGCGGATGATGGAGACTTTCAGGAATTAGGAAATGGAATTCCTGCTTTGGAATTAGGCTGGACCAACCAGGTAACATATAAAAACTGGGATTTGAATGCATTTTTCAGAGGTGCATTCGGACATAGTCTTATCAATACTTATCGCGCATTTTATGAGCCGATTGATCCAGGTGCGATTATCTCATACAACAGGATTAAATCTGATAAGGCAGAACCGGGTTTGATTTATTCTCAATTCAGTTCATTGTATGTGGAAAGAGCTGATTTCCTAAGGCTTGACAATATAACTCTGGGGTATAATTTTGATATGGAGTCTGCTTCAGTATTTAAGAACTTACGTGCCTATCTCAGTGTTCAAAATGCTTTTACCATTACCAATTATGCTGGTATTGATCCTGATCCGGTTTTAGCTGATTATGGTAATGTGGGTAATGGTGGCAGGTTATCAACATCTGCGGATGTACTGTCACCAGGTATAGACAGAAGGAATAATTATTTCACATCCAGGACTTTTACGGTCGGATTAAATGTTAGATTTTAATTATACGAATAGCGATGAAAAATTTATTTAAAATATTATTATTGACATCATTTGCCATCATTGGAAATGCATGTACAGATTTAGAGGAAGAGTTGATCGGGGATTACACCTCGGATGCCGGAGATCCGGCTGCCCGTAAGAATAACAGCCCCAATGTAAACAAGGCAACTCCTGCCGATGGGCTGGGGCCTGCTTTTGGTAGATTATTCGACGGTACAGCCAATCATGGAAGTTACTTTTCCATCTCGGAAATTTCCTCCGATGAAGCCGTAATTACCCAAAAGGGTGGAGATTGGTATGATGGTGGTATCTGGTTGGATATGCATAAGCACGAATGGCAATCAACCAATGACGGGTTCAGTACTGCTTGGAATGATATTTATGGGGGTATTGGTCAGTGTAACAATTTGTTGGGACAGACTCAGACAGCAGAAGCAACTGCACAGTTGAGAACATTAAGAGCGTATTTTTATTGGAGGCTTCTGGATCTGTTTGGTAATGTAAAAATCACCACATCAGCTACGGATGTGCCGCAATCCACCCGGGCTGAAGTGTATGCTTTTGTTGAGTCTGAATTATTGGCTGCCATACCTGATTTATTAGATGTAAAACAAGCTTATGGACGTGTAAATAAAGCCGGAGCGTATGCATTGCTTTCACGATTGTACCTGAATGCCGAAGTTTACACTGGTACTGCAGAGTGGCAGAAAGCAATTGATGCAGCCGATATGGTCATCAATTCAGGGTTATATGAGCTTGATGCTGATTATGCTGCTGTTTTTGCGCCGGATAATGTGGAAAATATTGAGCATATATGGGTAGTGCCATTTGATCAGGCAACCGGTAGTAATATGAATTTCGCTCAAATGACCCTTCATTACCCCAGCCAGTTGACTTATGATTTGGCAGAACAACCTTGGAATGGTTACTCTACTTTAGAGGAATTTTATAATTCCTATGAGGCGGGTGATCTCAGAAAAGCGAACAACTTTATCGCTGGTCCTCAATATGATTATAGCACTGGGTTACCAATTCTTGATTTAGCCTTTGATCCGGATGATCCTGATGGGGCTCCGATCAATTATACACCTGCAATTAATATGTTGGCTCCCAGTGGAAGCCGACAGGCAGGTGCAAGGTTAGGTAAATTCAGCTTTAAAATTGGTCAACGTGCAAATATGGATAATGATTATCCATTATTAAGATATGGCGAAGTGCTGTTGAATAAAGCGGAAGCCCTAACGAGATTAAATGGATATGGCGACGCTGGTGCGTTATTGCTTGTCAACCAATTGAGAACAAGAGCAGGAGTATCTTCTTTTGGAACGTTGACTGAAGTTGATTTAATTGGAGAAAGAGGACGGGAATTATTTATGGAATCCCTTCGCAGAACCGACCTGATCCGATTCGGAAAATGGGGAGATGCATGGTGGCAGAAACCTGGTCATAGCAATGCTAACCTAAATCTTTTCCCTATTCCAAATGCGGCAATACAGGCTGCTACTGGTGAACCTTTGACACAGAATCCTGGGTATTAAAATATATTTGATTTAATAAAAAAGGTTGTCTTATTTTGGATAACCTTTTTTTTTTCGGTTATGTTTAGATCACTTTTTTTTACAGTCATTTTTGCATTACTCCTGGCGTGTAATGAAAGTAAACAATCGCCTTTGTTCGAAGAAATGCAGGGGGAAGAGGTCTTGAGTTTTTCTAACAATCTAAGCTATACCGAAGATTTTAACCCATATACGTATCGTAATTTTTATAACGGTGGAGGAGTTGCACTTGGTGATATCAATAATGACGGGCTCCTTGATGTGTATTTCACAGGGAATATTGAAGATAATAAATTGTTTCTTAATCTTGGTAACTGGAAGTTCAGGGACATTACTGTAGAAGCCGGTGTAGCTTGTCATGATGTATGGTCTTCAGGGGCAACATTCGTCGATATCAATGGTGATGGTCTTCTGGATTTATATGTCTGTAAATCAGGTAAGCCGGGTGGTGAAAACAGGCATAACGAACTTTTTATCAATCAGGGTGATCTGAGTTTTATAGAGGAATCAAAAAAATACAATCTGAATATTACAGGGCTTTCCACCCACGCTGCATTTTTTGATTATGATAAAGATGGGGATTTGGATGCATATATTTTGACGAATTCAATACGTTCAATTGGTGGGTTTGATCTCATTGAAAACCAACGTAATCGACCTGATGAAGACGGTGGAGGCAATAAATTTTTAATCAATGAAGATGGAAAATTTATTGATTATACGGAAAAGGCAGGAATCTATTCCAGTAAAATTGGATTTGGACTGGGAATTACCCTTGGTGATTTTAACTCGGATTCATGGACTGATATTTTTATTTCAAACGATTTCTTTGAAAAAGATTATTTGTATATCAATGATAAAAAGGGAGGATTTATTGAGTCTTCCAATCAATTGATTTCCAGCATGAGTATGGGATCAATGGGTGCTGATGCAGCTGATCTGAATAATGATGAATTGCCTGAAATAATGGTCACCGAAATGTTACCAGCCACCATTTCCCGGCAACGGACCAAAACTGTTTTCGATTCCTGGGATAAGTACAAGTTAACTGAAGACAGAGGTTATGGGAACCAATTTCCTAGAAATGTACTTCAAAGGAATACTGGCAATGGGGAATTTATTGAAGTTGGGCGCTTTAGTGGTATTGCAGCGACTGAATGGAGTTGGG
>JAOUKG010000239.1 GCA_029882725.1 Cyclobacteriaceae bacterium | reverse complement strand
CCTTGTACTCAGTCATTTAGTTTCAATATAATTTAATTTCCTATGCTTAAAAACTTTTTCCAGTCAGTAGTTCGAAACCTTTTTAAAAACAGGTTGTATTCATTCATCAATATTTTTGGACTCGCCATTGGTATTGCATGTAGTTTACTTATTCTATTATGGGTGCAGGATGAGTTGAATTTTGACAAATTCATTCCAAAACACGATAAGCTCTACCAGGTTTGGGTAAATGCCGAGTTTGATGGTAAAATTAATACCTGGAGATCAGTGCCTCTTCCAACTTATCCCGCTATGAAATCGGCAAATCATCATATCATCAATTCCTCTACGGTTAGTTGGGATGGAGAACAACTATTAACTGTAGGAGATAAAAGGTTGAAACAACAGGGAAACTATGTAAGTGAGGAGTTTCTTGAGATGTTTGAATTTCCTCTGATAAGTGGAGATAGATCTTTAATACTGGATGAGCCTTATTCTATTGTTATTACGGAATCCCTGGCCCAATCTTTTTTCAGGGATGAAGATCCTATCGGAAAAATGATACGGTTGAATGATCAGGAAGATTTGAAAGTAACAGGAGTATTGAAGGATCTGCCGGGTAATTCCTCATTTGAATTTAAGTTTTTACTTCCCTGGAAACTTTATGAAACAACCGATGAGTGGGTATTGGAAAATACAGATAACTGGGGGAACTATTCTTTTCAGGTATTTATAGAAGTTGATGATCCAATTTATAAAGAAGATATCACAAAAGGGGTGGAAGATATGCTTGCAAAAAATGGCGAGGATGAAATGCACCAGAAACTATTTATTCACCCTATGGACGATTGGAGGTTAAATTCTAATTTTGAAAACGGTATAGCAAGTGGAGGAATGATCGATTATGTGAAATTATTTTCTGTTATCGCCATTTTTATTTTAGTTATTGCCTGTATTAATTTTATGAATTTAGCAACGGCACGTTCCGAAAAAAGGGCGAAAGAAGTAGGCATAAGAAAGAGTATTGGGTCAAGCAGGGGAGAGATAATAGTGTACTTTCTGGGGGAATCGGTTTTGATTTCTTTAATAGCTTTTTCTTTCAGTTTACTGATGTCTGCAATTGCACTTCCAATGTACAATACATTAGTAAGTAAAGAGTTGTTTATTGATTATAGCTCTGGTTCGTTTCTTCTTTTATCTTTTGGTTTAATTGTATTTACAGGATTGATTTCAGGTGCTTATCCGGCATTTTATCTCAGTTCATTTCAGCCTGCACAGACTTTAAAAGGGAAAGTGAATGTAGGAAAGAGTGGAAGTACCCCTCGTAAAGTGCTTGTGGTTTTACAGTTTGCCTTTTCAATTTTTCTGATGATTGGAACTGTGGTGATTTATAGGCAAATAGAAATGGTGAAGGACAGGGAGTTGGGGTATGAACAAGAAAACCTGATAGCAGTTGAACTAACTGATGAGCTAAAGAAAAATTATGATGTGTTAAAATTGGAGTTGCAAAATTCCGGGGCTATAGAGGCTATGACCCGTTCCAATAGTTCGATTACTAATATAAATTCAAATAATTTTTTAGGATGGCCTGGAAAACCAGAAGATTTGAGGGTGTTATTTACTACAATTACTTGTGAATACGATTATGCGGAAACCATGGGTATTAAAGTTTTAGAAGGTCGAGATTTTTCGAAAGATTTTAAAACAGATACGGCTGCACTTGTGGTCAATAAAGCAGCTATAGATGTGATGGGTATTGAAAATCCCATTGGCACCGAATTGGATTTGTGGGGAAGTAAATTCAAACTAATTGGAGTGGTAGATAATGTGTTGATGGGTTCCCTATATGAAAATGTAAAACCCATGTTTATGAAATTAGATGATTGGGGAGGGTATATCACTATAAGGTTGAAAAGAGGTCAGGATTTGAGTGGATCACTTTCCGTTGTTCAGGGAATATTTGAAAAGTACAACCCTGCTTACCCTTTTGATTATAAGTTTATGGATGAGGATTTTCAAAAAAAGTTTGAAACTATCAATATGACTCAACAATTGGCCGGGGTATTTTCTGTATTAGCGATATTAATCACAGGATTAGGTTTGTTTGGTCTTGCTTCATTTATGGCAGAACAAAGAACAAAGGAAATAGGAATCCGAAAAGTGTTAGGGGCTTCTGTAGTAGGACTTGTTACACTGATGTCTCGTGATTTTGCCAGGTTAATAGTGATTTCCTTTATATTATCTGCCCCCATGGGCTATTGGATGATGAATCAGTATTTGGAGCGATATCCATTACGCACCACTATTAACTGGTGGATATATCCGTTGGTTGGAATATTGTCTTTGGTTTTTGCCTTGTTGATTGTTTCAAATCAGGCCTATAAAGCGGCACATGCAAACCCGGCACATTCATTAAAAAATGAATGATGATTTAATACACAAAAAATGTTGTAGAGACACACGGCCGTGTGCATCTACAACATTTTTTGTGTATTGTTTATTTATACGTCTATACGTCTTCAATAACATCTTTTAATTCCAATGCTTTGTTTTGAACAACATCGGCATTGTGTACAATTTGTTCAAAATCACTTACGTTTTCTTGCGAAACTCTATTAAGTTCAGAAATTGAATTATTGATTTGATCCACTCCTGAAGATTGTTCTTTGGAAGCATTGTAAATTTCTCTTATTAGATTTAGAGACTTTTCAAAGTTGGGTACCAATTCACTAAACTGTGTATTAAGTTTTTCAGCAATTTCCTGGCTGTTTCTCGACAGATCATTGATTTCACTGGCCAATCCCTGACTCCGCTCAGCTAGTTTTCTCACTTCAGAAGCTACAACCGCAAAACCTTTACCCTGTTGCCCGGCCCTTGCAGCTTCAACAGCGGCATTCAGAGCCAATAAATTGGTTTGTCTGGCAATTTCATCAATCAACATAATTTTGTTGGCCATTGTTTTCATTATGCTTACCGTGCTTTCAACAGAATCGTTAGATTCTTTCATCTTCTTTTCTGTGAGTATAGCTATATTCTCTGATTCACGAGCATTGCTGGTACTGGCTTCAATATTGGAGGTAATTTCCTCCATACTGGAAGAGATTTCCTCTAAAGAGGCAGCCTGGCTTGTGGCCTTATCTGAAAGATTTTTACCAATTTCGGTATTTCTTTCACTGTTGCTCAATAATTCTTCTGCAGATTCTTTTGCAATTCTTAAGACCTCTTCAATTTTTTCTTTTGAAGAAAGTGTTGAGTTTACTTTCAATATATCAAAAGTTCTTTCCTCTCCCTGGTAGGCCCACATGCCATTTAATACAGCAACAACCACAACCAGGATCATGTGAAATGCAAAAGTTTCTACAGTCCAATTTACTTGACTGAAATATACCTTATCCATTCCTTGAACAAATTGTAAATAGGCAAAAGTAGAATGGTGTACTGCAGCGACCAAGACAAACGGAAGCTGTAATTTCCAATTTTGGTAGCCAATTAAAATGGCAGAACCAACGAAGAAGAAAAAGTGCATTTCAAATAATCCATGCATTTGGTAGATCATCTGTCCGAGGTAAATTCCAAACAATCCACTGGCTATGTATTGATAAATGGTAGAATTGGGAAATAGCTTCCATGCGATAACAATGGTAGCAGTAATCAATCCACCTACTCCGATGGCCATAAACCAAGTATCGTAGTAAAGTGCAATAAAAAGTCCAAATACGAAATAGGCAGCTAAAAGAATGAACAAAATCTTGTCCATTTTTTTTCTTTCAACGTCAAAAAAAGCTTTATTGGTGGCTCTTAAATTCTTTTTTTCTTCTGGTGAGATTTTCACTTTTGTTGTTTTTAGTTGTTTTTTATTTAATATATGTTGAGTAAGACTTGATAAAATTCTCTCTCTTTTTCTAAACTACATCCGTAAGCCGTTTCCGCAAAATAACCAAAATCTGGTGATGGCCTGTCCATAAGGAGTGAGTCCATTGCCATTTCGGCATAATTTGAATTTTCAACTGTACAGTATCGGGTTCGGTTATAATTTCCTCTGTAATATAAAGTGTGGTCGGGGTTAAGCAATACAGCTTGAGGTGTTGCATAGACTCCTGTTTCTTTAGCTATTTTACCCCCTTTATCTATAATTAGGGTGGTTTTCACGGTTATGGTTTCTTCTATGTCTTCCAGTACATCACTGTCCATCTCACGAATCACCAAATACATGTTAAAATCTTTCTCGTATTTTTCTACAAGAGATTGATAGTAATTATAATTGAATTTTGAACAGGGACAGTAGGGATTATAATAATGTAAAAATGTAGGTTTACCATTAGATGCTCCCAAAACGGATGCTAAATTAATAGTATCCATGACTTTTACTTTCACATAATTATTTGGTATTTCAGTGGGAGTAATAAACTGAACCTCAGTTACCCAGAATATATACCCTATAACAAAAAGTGTGGAAGCAAAGAATAAAGAAAATGCGATTATCTTTTTTTTCATTTCAGGCACAAAATTAGACGTTAATCCTAAAGCACTATTTATTAAAATAAAGTAAATAATACAAATGTATGTTTAACTGAATTTATACTCAAAAAATAACATAATTATTATTTTTTATTTAATATGTTTGAAGGTTTTTTTATAAAAATTTAATTGTACTATTTATATATTCTCGACGATATTTTTTTCGATAACAGGTAATTATGCCTTCAAAAGGCAGTTGTACTATTGAGAACGTTTTCATTTGTAATAAATGCGATTCAAATTTTTCAAGATGCCACTTTATATTAGAGTTATAAGGTTTAAAAAGAAACGCAGAAATATATGTAATATTTCTGTACATATATTAATTTGAAGGTCTTCTAAAATTTCTATTTTGATTAAGATATGCTGTTTTTCATAAGTTTCCGATGTAAAAAACTTTTTTAAATTAGAAACCGATTCTCCATAACTATCTCGAAAAAAGATAGTTATGGAATCCATTTTATATCCTTAAAATCAGGCTTCCGCTTTTCAAGAAAGGCATTTCTTCCCTCTTTGGCTTCGTCTGTCATGTAAGCTAAACGTGTGGCTTCTCCCGCAAATACTTGTTGTCCTACCATTCCGTCATCGGTTAAATTAAAGGCAAATTTCAGCATTTTTATTGATGTAGGAGATTTCTCCAGAATTTCCTGTGCCCATTGCCAGGCGGTATTTTCCAACTCCTCATGAGGAATTACCGCATTGACCATGCCCATGTCAAAAGCTTCTTGCGCAGAGTAATTTCGCCCTAAAAAGAAAATCTCCCTTGCTCGTTTTTGCCCTACCATTTTTGCCAGATAAGCCGACCCATATCCACCGTCAAAACTGGTTACATCGGCATCGGTTTGCTTGAAAATGGCGTGCTCTTTACTAGCCAGTGTGAGATCACAAACTACATGAAGGCTGAGCCCGCCTCCAACTGCCCATCCGGGAACTACTGCTATAACTACCTTAGGCATAAAACGAATGAGTCTCTGG
>JAOUKG010000238.1 GCA_029882725.1 Cyclobacteriaceae bacterium | reverse complement strand
AGAAACCTGGGGTTGTTATATCTCATACTTTTTATTGTCTTTTGTGTAATTGCGGGAGTAACGGCCTACATCAATAGCCAAACGCCCGAAGCCGCAGGCTCCAATGTAGGTAAAGTGTGGTCTGAAGAGCATCAGCATTACCATTAGAGATAGGCAATTCATATTAGAGTAAATTAAAAAACGCGTTTTATCTCATTTTACTTCTGAGCATTTCGGACACTTTCTAGTTTTTGCCTTGCCTCTTCCAAACCGCGTTCGGCCATTTCACTTTGCATTTTAGCTTTATTCTGCAATGAGTCTATAATGTGGTGTAAACTATCAATTTCACTTTGCATATCTTCAGTCTCCTGTTGATTATTGTTTCCACAAGAAAATAAAATCAGTGAGCTTATAATTGGGATGAATTTGAAATCAGTTTTCATATTATTAAATTATTATAAAATTAAAATAATCAATTTAATCAGAATAAAATCATATATTTGAAAAAATAATCAGTCACTTTTTAATATTTTCATCTATTAATCTATTTAAAACCAGTAAACACATGCTGTTTTAACCTCATGCTGTGTTGATTTGACTTTAATATATGACGCCTACCGAATTTAAATTATGGGAAAAAATTAAGGATTTTTCAATCGCCGATTCTTCCTCTGATATCAGCTTTACGGATAGGTTGGCAAGGGAAAATTCATGGACTACCGAATATGCAATTCGGGTAATTTATGAATATAAGAAGTTTATATTTATGATGTGTGTTTCGGGGCATCCTCTCACACCCTCTGATCAGGTAGACCAGGTGTGGCACCTTCATTTAATCTTTACAGAATCATACTGGATAGAATTTTGTGAAAAGACATTAGGAAATAAAATCCATCATGGCCCAGCCAAAAGAAGTGCTTCCGAAAAAAATAAATACATTGATCTTTACCAGAAAACCAAGGGTTTATACACTCACTTCTTTAACCAAAAACCCCCCGAAGAAATCTGGCCCCCCATTTCCATTTGATTTGGGGAAACTAACTTCACAAGAGTTAACCTTCATAACAACTGGGTTATAAAAATGCCTTCAATCTTTAAAAAGTGGAAGTTTTAAGTGTTCTTTAAAACATTAAAATTTTCATGGTCAAAAGTGCCAATAAACTCCTTACATTCTCCAAAAATTTTGTGAGCACTAAAACTAATTCACTAACCCTCCCGTTCCTCAAAAACACATAGGATTAATCCTACTCTCCCCTTATATTTAATGCTCCTAATTCTAAACTTAATCAAACAATGAGTTTCAAATCTTTTTTTGTCGTCTTCAGTCTTGCTTTTCTTATGGCTTGCACCCCTTCACCAGAAAAATCAGGTGTTTTTCAATTATTACCTCAGCCTCAACAATTTGAAATTACAGGTAATAGCCGTCTAAAATACAGTGATATCCAAAATTATACGTTGGCAGAGGGAGTTAATTTACCCGTAAGAACAGGTATTCTAAAAGACATCAGCCCGGTAAATGATCAAACTCAGGCCCAAATTATTTGCAATCTCGACAGTTCTCTGAATGTAAAGGCTGAAGGATACCGTCTGGAAATTTCAGCAAATCAAATCTCCATTACAGGTAAAGATCAGGCAGGTTTGATGTACGGACTTATGACACTCGAACAACTCATGGAAGATGCTAAAGAGCAGAATGTGAACCTTCCTCTTTGTTCCATCACCGACTTCCCCATGCTGGCCTTTCGTGCCGTTCACCTTGATATAAAGCATCACCGTGAAAAGAAAGAATATTATTATTCCCTATTGGATAAGCTTCAAAAATATAAGATCAACGGCATCATTGCAGAAGTGGAAGATAAACTGAAATATGTGCGTCAGCCCGAAGTTGGATCGGCCGATGCTTTTACAATTGAAGAATGGATCGATATAAGTAACTATGCCAGGGAGCGAAACATAGAAATCAGTCCCCTTGTTCAGGGATTGGGGCATGCTTCCTTTATTTTGAAACACGATATTTACAAAAATCTTCGCGACGACCCAGAAAGCGATTGGGCTTTTAACCCCCTTGATTCCGGAACATATCAGGTGCAATTTGACCTATATAAAGATGCCATCGAAGCAACCCCTCATGGAAAATATCTCCATGTAGGCGGTGATGAAGTTCACACAACCGGGCGTAACAGCGGCAAATCATCGTTGGAATTGCAATTAATGTGGTTGGACAAAGTGAGCAAATTTGCAGAAGAGAACGGTCGTATTCCCATATTTTGGGACGATATGCCTTTAAAAGAAGCTGGTGTTTATAGATCCATATACAATACTGATCTCACTCGTGTGGAGGTCGATTCCATTTGGAAGGAAAATGAACATAAACTGCTTGAATTTTTAGACAGGTTTCCAAAGAATTGTATTTATATGCGCTGGAACTACGACGCATCACAATCTGAAGGTAATGCCAAAGCCATGGAGTGGTTCATGGACCACGGTTTACAAGTAATGGGTGCCACAGCCGGACAAACCCGATGGGTGTTGATGCCACAGGAAGAGAGTAACATGAACAACATTAGAATTTTTGCGGCTGCTTCCATAAAAAATAATTTAAATGGTTTGTTACTCACCCTTTGGGACGATGACTCCCCTCATTTTGAATTATATATGCGGGGCATTCTCGCTTTCGCAGAATTAACCTGGACGGGTGATAAAAGAGACAATGCTGAAATCAAATCAGCTTATAGACAAAGAGAATTCTCAAGCACATTGGCCGGAAATGAATACGGTTTTATAGATCAGCTCGAAAGCCCCGTTGCTTTTTGGAAAAATGCCTTATTGAAGGGAAACAGAAGAAATAATCTGAAAACTAAGGAAAATCCTCTGGATCAGTTGGTCATTGACTTACCCAATGGGGAAAATAAGGGTGAATGGACTAGTAAATATACTGAACGACTTGAACAGGCCGCACAAGTTTTACAAGCTTGTGATAGTGTTGATTTAATCATTCAAAAAATGAAAACTCAGGCCATCAGAAATCAATATACTCTGGAAGTATATGAGCAGGTAAATCATTTGGTGCGCTTCTCATCAAATGCACTTCTTATATTAAAAGCTTACGACAACGCCTCCAATGATCAGGAAAAATTAGTTGCTTTAGAGCAGTTAGATAAACTTTCAGAAGATTTCATTTCACTCAGAAAGGAATTTGAAGAAGTGTATGGTCAAACCCGGGTACTTTCAAAGCCGGAAGGTTATATGCTTGACCAGGATCATCATGTACACATGGCAAATCAATCAGTTTCTTTCGACTGGCAGTTTAATGCAGAAACTTTGTTTTTGGAAAAATTGGAAAAAGTTTACGGCGATGAGGTGATTCTTGAAAGAAAATAGATTAATTTTTTTGCCCTTATAGAGAACTCAATAATTCATATTTTTTGGGTTGTTATCTATTAATATTATACATTATGGTAGTAATTTTTTTAATTGAAAGGTATCTTTAAGTTTGCAAAGTAAAGAGACATAATCTGTTCAAAATTTAGGAGAATACTAATTTTGGATTTTAACTAAAGTAAATGAAAAAGCTTAAAATTCTTTATGTAGAGGATGATTCAATCAATATCTATGTAATGAAGCGTTTTTTGAAAATCGATTTTGAAATTGAAGTTTCTGTTGATGGAGAGGAAGCCATTGAGGTATTAAAAAGTAATACTTTTGACCTTATTTTAATGGATATTAATCTGGGAAATGGAAAAATGGATGGGATTGAGGTAATGAATCATTTACGTCATGAAATGGGTATAAAGGTACCTGTTTTCGCAATTACATCATTTGCGATGGCGGGGGATGAGGAAAAATTTCTTAAGGAGGGGTTTGACGATTATATCTCTAAACCTGTTGAAAAAGAAACCATTATAAATAAAATTAAAGACTATTTTAAATTGTGATGATTGACTTAAGAAGTGACACAATAACGCGCCCTGTATCCGGCATGTTGGATGCTATGATGCAGGCTGAAATAGGTGATGATGTTTTTGGGGAAGATCCCACAGTAAATGACCTTGAGGAAAAAATCGCAAAAATTTTTGGGAAAGACAGTGCTGTATTTTGTCCTTCGGGAACAATGACCAACCAGATAGCTCTCCAGGTACTTACTTCGCCCTACGAAGAAGTAATCTGCTACGAGGGATCTCATGTATACAAATATGAGGGAGGCGGACTGGCCGGAAATAGTGGTCTTTCTACCAAACTATTGAAAGGAGAAAGAGGCAGGCTTTCATTAAAGGAAATAAGCACTGCCATTAATCCCGATGATCCTCATTTTCCGAAGTCGAGTGTAATTTCTCTGGAAAACACAGTTAATAAAGGGGGAGGATCTTTTTATGATTTAAAAGATATTCATGCAATTCACGATTTTGCGAGGCATCATGATTTAAAAATGCATCTTGATGGAGCACGTATTTTCAATGCACTGGTAGAAACTGGTGATGACCCCAGAGATTACGGAAAATGCTTTGACACAATTTCGGTATGTTTATCAAAAGGGCTTGGAGCACCAGTGGGTTCTGTATTGTTGTGTGATAAAACCCTGGAAAAGTCAGTAAGAAGAGCCCGGAAAGTATTTGGGGGTGGAATGCGTCAGGCGGGTTTTCTGGCAGCTGCAGGCATTTATGCACTGGACAACCACGTTGATCGCCTTGTTGAAGACCACGTAAGGGCCAGGCACCTTGGAGCTAAATTAATTGATAGGCCGTGGGTAAAAAATGTTTATCCGGTTGATACCAATATTGTGATTTTTGAAGTTGATGAGGAATTTACCGCGATTGAAGTACTCAATATATTGGCTGAAAAAGGAATACAGGGAGTTGTATTTGGCCCCCGGGAAATAAGGTGGGTTACTCATTTGGATTATACAGATGATATGATGAACAAAACTATTGATATCATTAATTCTCTTGATTTATGACTTCTTTTCTTTCAATCAAACCCTCTGATTTGGAAGTTTCAAAATTTCATTCTTACCTATTGGGCGCCGTCATTCCACGTCCTATTGGTTTTGCAAGTACAATAGACAAGAATGGCCATGTAAATCTTAGCCCATTTTCCTTTTTTAATTGCTTTGGCTCAAACCCACCTCTACTCATTTTTTCCCCTTCAAGAAGGGTTCGTGACAATACAATAAAACACACATTGGAAAACGTCAGGGAAGTACCCGAAGTTGTGATTGGGATTGTTAACTATTCCATGGTGGAGCAAATGTCTTTATCCAGTACTGAATACCCCAAAGACATAAATGAATTTGTTAAAGGAGGTTTTACAGAATTAGCTTCAGATATTATCACTCCCCCCCGTGTATTGGAATGCCCCGTTTCTTTTGAATGTAAAGTACAGCAGATTATTGAAACGGGTCAGGAAGGAGGAGCTGCTAATCTGATTTTGTGCCGCATAGTTAAGAT
This sequence comes from Cyclobacteriaceae bacterium, assembly GCA_029882725.1. Classification (GTDB taxonomy): domain Bacteria; phylum Bacteroidota; class Bacteroidia; order Cytophagales; family Cyclobacteriaceae; genus JAHEMU01. The sequence goes on along the minus strand of JAOUKG010000238.1, from coordinate 59 downwards.
GCATATTGATAAAAAAATATTAGATTCAGAAGGTCAGATTGACCCCTTAAAACTTGACC
>JAOUKG010000237.1 GCA_029882725.1 Cyclobacteriaceae bacterium | reverse complement strand
CATCAAAATACATGGCTCTGCCAAAAAGTGGCGACATCTTTGTTCTCCAGCCAAGTTCTGTAACTAAATCATATTTTTTAGCCCTGTTCGTTTTGTAATCTACTTCCTGCAAAGCAACAAAATCTGGATTCGAATTATTTATTACATCTGCAATTACATCTAAATTAAAATCTCCCTGAGTAGTAGCACCATGAAGTATATTAAACGATAAAATTCTTACAATTCTACTGCTGTCGGTAATTATTTGAGCCTCTGTAATAAAGTGTAATAAAATCAGGAATATTAGTATTGTAATTCTTTTTTTAATCATACTATTTTAATTTCGATGATAGTCAATTATTATCAAGAGGTTTTTCTAAATCAATCTTATTTAAAATCCTTTTCATCAATATAACACGTTTTATGTATCTTTATACTTGTTTTTTGAAATAGAATTTACAATAAGATTCAAAAACAATCTAATTCCATGAAAAAACTTATCCTTTACATAGCTTCCAGTCTAAATGGAAAAATTGCCAGACTTGATGGAAGTGTTGAGTGGCTGGAAAATATACCAAACCCTGAAAAAACAGACCATGGGTATTTTGAATTTTATAAATCCATCGATACCACGCTACAGGGATACAATACTTATAAACAAATACTCGATTGGGGAATAGATTTTCCTTATAAAGGAACCAAAAATTTTGTTTTAACCAGCAAACAAGACTTATCACCAACTAAAGATATTGAATTTATTAACCATGATCACATTGAATTTGTCAAAAACCTAAAATCCCAACAAGGAAAAGACATTTGGTTAATTGGAGGGGGTAAAACCAATACCATTCTTTTCAATGCAGGCCTTATTGATGAAATCAAGTTATACATTATGCCGATAGTGATACCTGAGGGGATTTCTATTTTCGAGTCGATTCCAGTAGAAAAACATTTAAAATTATTAGCAAGCAAAACCTACTCTACGGGAGCAGTAGAGTTGCATTATCAGCTATGAGGGATTTTTATTTTGCAAGAACTTTAAAGATTCCATTCATCCATATTAACTCCAAACATTTTTCGCCTTCGCAAAATTTGATGTTTTTACCTTTTTGAGGAAGTACAAAACGAAATTCATACGGATCTTCCGAATTAGGATTGTAATTTTCATTAAGCATCAAAGGAAGATTTATAATATCAGGTATAACATCTATACTCTTTAAATTGGAATAAACTCCATTATGATAACTTCGAAAACTTATTTCTGAATCGCATATTGGGCCACAAGAAAAATCTTCGTAAGCAATAAGCTGAGATCCATCTTCTTTATTCCAATAAACCAAAGTGTAGGTGACCTCCGTACCCATAGGAGCAAATTGTGCATATCCATTTTTGGTATCTAGATTATAAAATACAAATTCTCTGATTTCTTCGGTTCCTCTTTCCAGTATTTCTTTTACTTTTTCATATTCACTTGTAAGGCCCTTCTTTTCAAGTAAGGCTAATAAAAGGAAATGGTTGCCTCCAACGGCAAATTTTTCTATCCCCTCCAAAGCATTTAACTGGGATAAAAGGTATAGTGAATCAGAATTGGATTCAACTGTGGGTAAAAGTGAAGTTTTTTGTTCATTATCTAATACAACTACTTGACCTACTTTTTCTTCCACCTTTTCATGTGATTTATTTTCAGAGATACATCCAAATAAATTTAGTACACTTAGTGTAATAATAAGAATGTGGTATTTTAAGATAACTTTCATGACATCTATTTAACTTTATCCTTCTAAAAAATAATAAATTAGATATAAAACTTCAATACACTACTATAATGGTGATGCCAACAGCAACCTCATTAAATATTCGCCATACCCGCTCTTCAATAATGGTTCGGCCAATTCTTTCAGCTGTTCCCTATCTATAAATTTCATACGGTAAGCTATTTCTTCGATACAACCTATTTTTAATCCCTGGCGATCTTCAATGGTTTGTACAAATGTGCCTGCCTGCATCAAGGAAGCAAAGGTTCCAGTGTCCAACCAAGCTGTTCCCCGGCTCATAATCCCTACTTTCAGTTGTCCCCTTTTCAAATATTCCTTATTTACATCGGTAATTTCATATTCACCTCGTGGACTGGGCTTTAAATTTTTTGCAATTTCAACCACCTCGTTGTTATAAAAGTACAAACCAGGCACGGCAAAATTTGACTTGGGTTTGGCCGGCTTCTCTTCAATTGACAATACAGTATTTTGATTATCAAATTCTACCACTCCATATCTTTCCGGGTCATGCACATGATAAGCAAATACAATTCCCCCTTCCGGTTTTGTGCTGCTCTGTAAAAGGGTGGTAAGCCCGGAACCGTAAAATATATTATCGCCAAGAATCAGAGCAACGTCATCATCTCCAATAAATTCTTCACCCAAAACAAAGGCTTGTGCCAAACCGTTTGGAACTTCCTGAACTTTATACTCAAAACGACACCCTAAGTATTCGCCACTGCCCAATAATTTTTCAAAATTAGGCAGATCGTGCGGCGTAGAAATAATCAAGATTTCACGAATACCGGCCATCATTAACACTGAAAGAGGATAATAAATCATAGGTTTATCGTAAACTGGCATAAGTTGTTTACTTACCGCCAATGTAAGTGGGTGCAAACGCGTACCTGATCCCCCTGCTAAAATAATTCCTTTCATGCTGTCTTTATTTGTAGTATTCCTGATAATAATTTTGATAATCGCCCGAAGTAACCGCCTCAAGCCAATCATCATTGCTTAAATACCAGTCAACTGTTTTTTCCAATCCCTCTTCAAACTGTAGTGAAGGTCTCCATCCCAACTCATCTCTAAGTTTTTCGGCTTCAATCGCATAACGTAAATCATGCCCGGCCCTATCTGTTACGTAGGTTATCAACTTTTCTGAATCACCAGAGTTTCTACCTAATTTTTTATCCATCAATTGGCATAAAAAATTAACCAGATCTATATTTTTCCATTCATTTTCTCCACCAATATTATAAGTTTCCCCTGTTTTTCCTTTGTGGAAAATCAAATCAATGGCCGAAGCATGATCTTCAACATACAACCAATCACGTATATTTTCCCCTTTACCATATACAGGCAAAGGCTTGTTATGACGGATATTGTTGATCATTAACGGAATGAGCTTTTCAGGAAATTGATTTGGTCCATAATTATTGCTGCAATTACTAATCACTATAGGCAAACCAAATGTATTAAAATACGATCTAACGAAATGATCACTTGAAGCCTTCGAGGCTGAATAAGGTGATTTTGGATCGTATGCAGTTGATTCAGTAAAATATCCTTCTTTCCCTAAAGACCCGTAAACTTCGTCGGTACTGATGTGATAAAATCTTTTATCAGTGGGTTCTTTCCAAATTTCCCGCAATGCATCCATCAAATGGACCGTTCCAAGAATGTTAGTAGTTAAAAAAGCCACAGGATTACGAATAGACCTATCAACATGAGATTCTGCAGCTAAATGAATTACTCCATCGGGCTGAGTATCAGCAATAAATCTGAAAATAAAATCCCTGTCTGTAATATCTCCCTTTACAAATTTATAATTGGAACTTTTAGATACATCTTCAATATTATTAAGATTCCCTGCATAGGTCAAACTATCAAGATTAATGATCTGATAATCGGGATAATTCTTTACAAATCTCCTGATCACATGCGATCCAATAAATCCGGCTCCTCCTGTAATTACAATTGTTTTATTCATTGCTTAAAGTGTTTCTTCATTATTAAATTTAGAGTAAAGGTCTTTTATTGTCTAAATTCCCCCCTATTTTTTAATGTATTTTTCGAAAGAGTTATGCTCCTTTTTATACAGGTCTTCCTTGGTGAGGGTTTTAAAATAATCATAAGTAATTTTTAAGCCTTCTTGTCGGGAAACCTTTGGTGTCCAGTCGAGTATTTTCTTGGCAACGGTAATATCCGGTTGTCTTTGCTTAGGATCATCTTTTGGAAGATCCTGATAAATTACTTTTTGGGTAGTACCTGTCAACTTGATAATCTCTTCTGCAAATTCCTTAATAGTTATCTCATCGGGATTTCCAATATTTACCGGTTGAGCATAATCACTCATTAATAATCTATGAATTCCTTCTACCAAATCGTCAACATAGCAAAATGATCGTGTTTGTGATCCGTCACCAAATATAGTTAAATCTTCACCACGAAGTGCCTGCCCAATAAATGCAGGTAAAACCCGCCCATCATTTAGCCTCATTCTTGGCCCATAAGTATTGAAGATTCTTACAATTCTTGTTTGCAAACCATGGTAAGTGTGATAGGCCATGGTAATTGCTTCTTGAAATCTTTTGGCTTCATCGTATACACCGCGTGGCCCTACAGGATTTACATTTCCAAAATAATCTTCCGTTTGCGGGTGAACATGTGGATCTCCATAAACTTCAGATGTAGAAGCAATTAACATTCTTGCCCCTTTGTCTTTTGCTAACCCCAATAAATTATGTGTACCCAGAGAACCCACTTTCAATGTTTGAATCGGAATTTTAAGGTAATCAATAGGACTTGCCGGTGAAGCAAAATGAAGAACATAATCCAATTTACCTGGCACATGTACAAATTTTGAAACATCATGGTTATAAAACTCAAACCCTTCTTTTCCAAAAAGATGTTCTATATTTTTCAGGTCTCCTGTAATAAGGTTGTCCATTGCCAATACTCTGTATCCCTCTCCATAAAATCGGTCACACAAGTGGGAGCCTAGAAATCCTGCCGCACCAGTAATAAGAATTGATTTTTTCATCTACTTTTCAATTGTTTTTCTTCCAATACTATAATATGTAAACGGTTGCTGTTCCATGTCGTTGAGGTCAAACAGGTTCCTTCCGTCAAAAATAACTTTGTTTTTCATCAATTCGACCATCTTTTGAAAATCAGGGGCACGAAATACAGGCCATTCAGTAGCTATAAACAAGGCATCGGCATCTTGAAGTGCCTCGTATTCATCTGCCGCAAATTCTATTGTATCTCCCAATATTTTCCTCACATTTTCCTGTGCTTCAGGATCATATGCATTTATTATTGCACCCTTTTCCAAAAGCTGATTGATATTATACAATGCAGGAGCTTCTCTAATATCATCTGTATAAGGTTTGAAAGCAAGACCCCAAACCGCAATCTTTTTCCCTTTAATATCTCCATTAAAATAGTTGAAAAGAGCCGGTAGCAATCTGGTTTTTTGAGTTTCATTTACCTCCATTACAGAGTTCAGTATCTTAAAATCATAATTTGCCTTATTTGCTGAATTGGCCAGTGCCTGAACATCTTTTGGAAAACAACTTCCACCATAACCAATCCCTGCAAATAGAAATCGTTTACCAATTCTACTATCTGTTCCTATACCCTTTCTTACCATATCCACATCGGCACCCAAAAGTTCACAAAGATTTGCAATCTCATTCATGAAAGTAATTTTGGTTGCCAAAAATGAATTTGCTGCGTACTTGGTAAGTTCTGCCGATTT
>JAOUKG010000236.1 GCA_029882725.1 Cyclobacteriaceae bacterium | reverse complement strand
CCTAAATCCAAATCTTTTGAAGGAAGTCCATTTATTGCATTTATTCTATCACCTTTTCTCAGGCCAACTTGATATGCATTGGAGTGTTCCCTTACTTCATCAATCTCAAAATTTTCCAAATTTGCCCCCACTGCTTTGATAGTTATCCCACTCAAATTATAATAAAATTGCCTTTTAAATTTACTGTTTTTTTTAAAATACATTTTTTCATTTGCATAATCAAAAACAATATTAAATCTGGAAAGCAACTCTCCCCCCAAGGATCCATTTCGAAAAGTTGCATTTAAGAATAAGCTGTCCATATAGCTATTGGGATATGGAAAAGTTACAATTGGCGAATTAATTTCATACTCGCCAATAGAAACACTTTCCAACCTACCAATCTGCCCCTCAATTGTGCCTCCCAATCCTCTTCCAATTACGGCATCGATAGTTTTTTCAGAAATAATTATTGAGTCACTGGATTGCGGTTCCAACATGATACCATGACTAGCACCAGTGTCTACCAACATCCTTGCATTTATAGTGCTACCATTATCCATCTTAACTTTTGTATAAATAAATGGCTTGGTATCTTCTATATACATAGGCATTTGTTTATAACTCCTTTTGGGTTTATAAGAAGCCGGATCGTGCAAAATAATTATCTTTTTAGCATAATTTATTTCCACAATAAAACGGCTAAATAATTCGTAACCAATCATGCCATGAACCTCTGTACCCAGAAAGTTTCTCAACTCGATATAATCATTTTCCAGAACAAGAAGAATACTCCCACTTCCTTCCAAACCTGGCAAAGTTAACGTTACCCCTTTGCTTAAATAAGCATCAATAATAAAAGCCCCTCCGGCACCGCGGATTGTGTACTTTCTGGAATAACCCACATTTAGCATATCTGTGTAAATTTTTTCCGTCAGTATGGCGTTGCGTACTCCAGTATCAACAATAAATTTTAAGGGAATTCTATTGTTCAAAATCAGTGGGATAACTATAAGATTTGAATGAATCCTGAATGGTATTCGCACTTTTTTACTTTCCCCACTTAAAGCGAATCCTGTTTGTGCCGGCAACCAGCCTAATCCAATTAAGAAAAACAATATTATGGTAAACAGTTTCTTCATTAATTAATATAGTTGGACATTAATATACATCCTTCACTACCTTAAACGAGGATTTTGCAAGAAATAATAAATTATAAAGCATAATACCTAATACTCACCACATACGCAATGTAATCTGCTAATTTTCAAAACAAACTCAGCATTTTAAAAACTAAACAACAGACATAACTATAATTTAGTGTTTTTCTTCACGCCCTATATACCTATAAATCAATATCGAATTAAAAGAAGAGAAAAGAGCTACAAAAAACAGTACCCAAAAAGAACTTCTTAAATCTATATCTACTGAAAAAATATCACCTAAATAGCACTCACCTACCAGTGAGACTAGTATTTCAATTAACAGTAGAGGTAGTGTTGCAGAAAATAAATGAATCAAAAAATTTTCTACCCATACCCTTAAAAATAATAACTCTGAAGAGGCTCCTAAAATTAAACGAATTCTATATTCCTTAATTCTGAATTTTCCGAATGAATAGAGGAAATAAAGCCCTTGAAACCCCATTGAAAGGGCTATAATGAGGATACTTAATAACTGAATCTGAAAAAACAATCCGGAAGAAAACAAAAATACGTAGATGAAAAAATAAGTGATAGAAAGTATGGCTAATTGAATCAAATAATTCAATGCATTTTTAGCCCAATACCTAATAACACAATATAACATATTTACTATCATTAGTTATCGGATTCCAATAAATGTACCAATGTAATATTCATGGTTAATACAATATAAATTGTACCCAAAAGTTTCCATTATATAAAAACCGAACATTCAACTTTATAAAATGTTCGCAATCGTTCACTTGTAAACAAGTAAAATCCTTGTAGAATAGGACATTTTGCTATTCCTTTGTCACAAAATTTAAATATGAGTAACCTGGTAGCCATAGTGGGTAGGCCAAATGTTGGCAAATCCACACTTTTTAATCGATTATTGGAAAGAAAAGAAGCCATAATTGATAACCAGTCGGGAGTAACTCGCGACAGGCACTACGGTTTAGTAGAATGGGGTGGACAAAAATTTACAGTAATAGATACCGGAGGTTACGTAACAGGTTCTGAAGATAAATTTGAAACCCAAATCCGTAAACAAGTAGAGATTGCAATTAAAGAATGCTCATTAATTTTATTCATGGTCGATTGTCACACAGGTCTTACCGGACTTGATAAAGAGTTTGCAAAGATTATAAGAGCTTCTGCAAAACCTATATTACTTGTTGCAAACAAGGCTGATACGCATGAGCTGACAATGAATGCCAGTGAGTTTTATTCTTTGGGTCTTCCGGGAGAGATTTTCCCCATCTCTTCAAATAGTGGTTCGGGAACTGGCGACCTATTGGATGAAGTTATTAAACTACTACCAAAAGAGGAAGAAAATAACGAGTTAAGTGAACTACCTCATATTGCTGTTTTAGGAAGACCAAATGTTGGTAAATCTTCGTTTCTTAATGCATTACTGGGTGAAGAAAGAAGTATCGTTACCGATGAAGCAGGAACTACAAGAGACTCAATAAATAGTCGATATCAGCTATTTGGGAAAGACTTTGTGATTACGGACACCGCTGGAGTTCGAAAGAAATCCAAAGTGAGTGATAACATTGAATTCTATTCAGTAATGCGTGCCATCCGTGCACTTCAGGATAGTGATGTATGTATCATCATGGTCGATGCAGAAAGAGGAGTTGAGGCTCAGGATGTAAACCTGTTAAGTTTGGCTTCCCGATATAATAAAGGAGCCATGATTATGGTAAACAAATGGGACAAAGTAGAAAAAGATCAAAATAGTACCAAAAAATTCACGGATGCTATCTATGAAAAAATATCCCCTATGGACTATGTTCCTATTGTTTTTACTTCTGTAACTGAAAAACAAAGAATATTTAAAGCCATTGAAAAAGCATTGGATATTTATGATGAGTTGAAGAAAAAAATTCCAACCTCAAAAATAAATGAGGTTATGCTGAAAGAAATTGAAGCCTATCCACCTCCTGCAACAAAAGGAAAATACATAAAAATAAAATACATCACACAACTTACTTCTAAAACACCTGCTTTTGCCTTTTTCTGTAATTTACCACAATATGTAAAAGCACCATATCTCCGTTTTTTAGAAAATAAACTGAGAAAAACTTTTGGCTTTGAGGGTGTACCAATTCGTATTTTTATGCGCAAGAAATAGGTAATAATTGATAATTGATAATTGATAATAATTAATTGTCAATTGTCAATTGCAAAGACAAATATTCATAAGCTTCCTGATAATTGTGAACTACTTTGTTTGCAAGCGAAAGGTCCTGATTTCCTGAATTTGAATTTTGTAACCCAATGCAATGCATTCCAGCCTCCTTTGCGGCTAAGGTACCGTTGCGCGAATCTTCAATTACAAAGCATCTGTCAGGGGAATATCCAAGTCTTTCAGATGCCAATAGAAACACGTCAGGTGCAGGTTTACTCTTTTTAACCTCATGACCACTTGTAAAAGATGAGAAATGATCAATAATCCCTGCTTTTTCAAGGCACCTTTTAATAAGAGGCAACGAAGTGGAAGAAGCAACACCGCTTGGTATTTGGGTGAACTTATTCAAAAATTCCAGAATACCCGGAACCAATGGGGGAAACGAATGATTTAGTTCCAATAGATCATTTACCAATTTCCTGCTTTTTTCAATGAAATATTCCGGCTTTAAATTCAGATTATAAACACTGATCAATTCATCCCACATTTGTATAGAACTTGTTCCTACATACTTTTCAAAATCCTGCCCTGTTATTTCAACCCCTTCGTCCTTTAAAAGTGAAATACCAATTTTAAGATATTGGGGTTCAGTATCTATCAAGATTCCGTCCATGTCGTAAATGATGCAGTATTTCTTCTTATCTTTCATTTTTATTTTTTTGCAAATATATAACTTTTGTGCTGAGTCGATTGAATTTGAACCGGATAGAAATCCGGAATAAATCAGCTTTGAAGAAAAGTCCTTAATAGTTAGCAAGGAACGCCATGAAAACTTAAATACTCAACACTGAATCCAGCTTAAAAAGAACAAAAAAAGAGGGGAACCACCCCCTCTTCTGACTAAAGCCCAACTTCACAATTCACACCTTGCACTTACACACCATATACATTTCTTTCAGAGACTAAACCATAAGTTGTTTTCTCTTTTGCTGTATCTATATTTTCATCTTTAAGCTGCCTTTCAATGGAGGTTAATATGAACCACGTTACTAAAGCCACTAACACGACAATTATTACTATTAATCTTTTCATCTCTTTTTCATCTTGGTCATTTAACTATATGCCAAGCATGTGCCAAAAAACAAAAACCGTCTAATAATGATAATTAGGCGGTTTTAATATTTAAAATCAACAGTATTATTCCCATTTTGGGACACTCTTCTATTTATGGGAAGTAATTCCCAGCTAAATCAATTCATCTGAAGGGTTCCAAAACACTTTATTAAAATTAACTATTTTATTACATATTACCTCAATTCCTTCAGATTGGAGCAATTCTTGCATAAGTGTAGGTGTTTCAAAATGATCTTTCCCCGTTAATAATCCATTACGGTTTACTACACGATGGGCAGGGACATCAGAAAGTGAATGAGCGGCATTCATTGCCCACCCAACCATTCTGGCACTCATTGTAGTGCCCAGATAGGAGGCAATGGCTCCATAGCTCGTTACTTTCCCTTTTGGAATGAGTTTCACCACTTCATAAACGTCGTTAAAAAAGTTTTTCATTAAGCCAGGGACAATTTTGGTGTAACGTATGTTATATATTTTAACTTTGTAAAATTAGATTTTTAAGATAATAAGATAATTCGATAATAAAATGAATAAGACAATCCTATTCTTTTTTTTGATAACTGTTTACAGTACTTCTATTGCCCAAAATACATATGATAGTACTTCCCATAAAATTACAATGCCTCAGGGTAGTAAGTGGAATATTGTAACTGAAGGACAATCATTTGACTTTTCGGTTAAAGTTCTGCCTGCTCCTACAGAAAAGGTAACGTACTCCATGTCTGCACCTGAAGGCATGGGCATGAAAATCGATGCCAGTACCGGAAGGTTCATTTGGGCTACCAACGATCAAATGGTCACGCCCGATCAGGAGGAAGAGTTTTATTATATTGTATTTAAAGCCGAAACAGAAAACTGGAAAGACAGTACTTTTGCAGAACTAATCCTATTAAACCGGAGTGATATAGTTGTTCCAAAACAAAACAAAACAAATACAACCTCTTCAGGCCTTCAAAAAATTATCTTTCCTGTAAAACCAGGATGGAATGTTTTACATGAAGGTGACACCTTACAATTTAAAGTTCAGGCCTCTTTCACAAACAACCAAAACGGGAAAGCGAAATTTTATATGGAAGAAG
>JAOUKG010000235.1 GCA_029882725.1 Cyclobacteriaceae bacterium | reverse complement strand
AAGAGACCAATACGGACTTTCCGAATACCTGGATTATGTAGATTATTTCTCTGGCATATTTGTAGGCATGTTTGTTTTCGCAATGTCTATTGTATTGTGGAATACGGGCCTGTTGGGTGGGTTACGAAGGTACCAGGAATTTGGAATCCGTTTGGCATTGGGTGAATCCAAAGGCCATATATACCGCACCCTGATTTATGAGGCCATACTTATCGGAATCATAGGCTCTGTAGTGGGAACAGTAATTGGATTATCGGGTGTTTATTATTTACAAGTAGTTGGATTGGATATTGGTGACATGCTCAAAGAGACTACCATGATGATGCCCTCGGTGTTACGTGCGAAAATGACTCCCAATTTATTTTACATAGGATTTATTCCAGGTTTGTTTGCCATGGTATTGGGCAATATGCTGTCGGGTATAGGGATTTATAAACGCAGTACGGCAAGTTTATTTAAAGAACTTGAGGTGTAAAACACTCTGGAACAAACATGCAAAACCATAAAACAAGAATACAATGAAAGCAATAATTTTAATATGGACAGTAGTGGGAATGGGTTTTATGATGCAAACCCCTTCTGCCGAAGATATAATAAAAAAAGTGGATTACAACATGACCTCCGAAACGAAGATTATTGAATCCAATATGGTGATTTACGGTAAACGAAACAGTCGTACCATAACCTCCCGCACCTATTCAAGAGGTAAATACGATAGTTTTACCGAATATCTGGCTCCTGAAAGAGAAAAAGGCACCAAGATGTTGAAGTTGGAAAATTACCTTTGGATTTATTCACCCTCCTCAGACCGTACCATACAATTATCGGGACACATGTTGCGCCAGTCGGTTATGGGTTCTGACCTTTCTTATGAAGATATGATGGACGACAGGAAGCTCACTGACATTTACAATTCTGTAGTTTCGGGTGAAGAGCAAATTGAAGGCCGGAAAACCTGGGTATTAACACTTACTGCCAAAGTTGAAGATGCCACCTATTACAGACGCAAAATATGGATAGATCAGGAGCGATATGTGCCTCTGAAAGAAGAGTTATTTGCCAAAAGCGGTCAATTATTAAAGAAAACAACCTTAAGTGGCGTACGGCAAGTTGAAGGCCGATGGTACCCCATGAAAATAAATTACAAAGACATGCTCAAAGAGGGTCAGGGCACAGATTTTAATATCATCAGCATACAGATTAATCCGGATATTCCGGATTATACGTTTACGAAGAGCAGTTTGAGGAAGTGAGAAAAAAACAAACTTGGAAGAACGTGATTTATTTCTTGCCTTTTCTGAAACTTTACCTTATCAACTATGAAAACTGAATCAGCACAATTCTAACAAGGTGAAAGATGAACTTTTCAATTGGTAAAAACTGAGGCCAACATTGTGTACTACGGTGTCATGTATGGAACTAAATCTAAACCAAGAAATTGCCCTAATTATGTGAAGCTTACAGCATCACTACCGAAACATTTTGTTGGGGGCTGTGCCGATTATCAAAATGAGTCGTATAGACTAAACTCATCTCTTATCTCGGAGTATAAATATTTGAATGTACCTTCTATATCAGTTTGATTGTAGTTATTGTCCAAGATGGCCTTACAAATAAATAGAATCTGTCGTATGTACATTCTGTCCTTACAATGCCTCTTAATTGTTCTTCGAATTGAGTAGCGGTGATACTCTCTAACCTCATCCTCTTTCAACATCTCTAAGTAGACTGTATATAATTCCGATGTGCCCTTCTCTACACTTTCATTGTCTTTCAAAACCGTTGTCGATTTGGTTTGCATTATTCCTGTTGTCCCCAACGAACCTTTTGCAAAGGTTTTAAACCAAATGTTTTCAATAAGTCTGATTACATAAGGACGATTGAAATTCTCAAAAATTAGAATGGAGACAATCACTACTCTGAGTTCGTTATCTCCATTTGTCTCTTTATCGATTATCTCACCATACTCTTCCTGTAGCTTTCTGAACTTTCGTAAAATGTATCTCCGCTTTCTGCGTAACAATTCAGGTAAATACGCCAAAGTGGTCTCCTGAATTGCATTGTTCGGATATTTAGCTTCAAATCCGTTAGCAACTTGGTAAAGAAAGATTAGTATCAGTAACCATATCTCATTTTTTATTTGGGAAAAGTCAGGCAGTAAATTTCCAATTGAAAGCAAGAAATTGTCATAGGTGTAGTTTGCTATCAACAAAACTGAAACATAATAAATTAGGATTCGAAACCAATTGACAATCAGAATACGTCCATATATGACAATTAAGAATAATCTTATTGCTAAATAGTAATATATTACATTAATAATCCCTGAATTAAATTCAGTCAATTTTGAGTACTGGAAAATAGCAACTGTAAGTATTAAAAAAATAACTGGTCCAAATACCTTAATAACATAGTTTACAGCTAAGGCTTCGTCCTTGTCGTCAAGGAATGAAAACTTAACATATCCAACTGAATATGCTCTACTGCCAATCCAGTTTTGGATTAAGAATAAAATTATTGCCAGTGCTAAATGTAAAATTGTCATTGTCTACTTTTTTGTCCCAGAAATCCTAACTAACGTTTTTTAAAAAGTTCCAAATTTTGCTCTAAATGATTTTTTTTATCTGTCATAATTTAATCCATTTTATCCAAATAAGTTAGCTCTGCGTAATCATTTACGGTGGAAAAGGGGGAAATTGCCCATAACGTTTATTATGGGCTGGTTATTTTAATATTATCTTAGTAAAGCTTTCAAAATCTGTTTCAAAGTATTTTTTATCAAAGTCATATTTTGAATAAGTTGAGAAACTATCTGGCAAATAAAACCTAATTGCTCCTTCTTTTGATTTCATAACAGGAAAAGTGTATTCAGTTGAATATTTACTTTTTTCTGTTGACAGCTCTGTTTGAATTAAATCAAGAAACTCTATTTCATCATATTTTTTATATTTTGAACCCATACTTACCATATATTGAGTCTTTATTTCTACAAGGCTTTCAATGGTCAATAATTTTTGATATTCTTCTTTGATATAAATGTATCCATTGGTTTGTTTAAATGTATACCAATCTTCTTTAATAGAGGGATATTCGTATCGTCCACTCCATTTGTCTACTATTAGAACATAATATGTTGTTCCTTTATAAGTGACTGTCTTTGTTTGCACTTTTTGAAAGTTCTGGCTTATTCTAGACATCATCCACTCTCCTTGCAACGATTTGTATTTATCCTTATAATCCTTACTGTCTGAAATTACGTTTACATAATCTATCCATTCTCCAACCGTTGAGTTATTAGCCCATCCTGTTGCTTTTGAAAGAATCCCCGAGGTTGTGTCAAAACTTAATTTTTCTCTATTTGTTCGTTCTTGTCCAAAAGCTTGAAGTAGAGAACCTGTTATTAAAAGTATGATAAGTGTTAATTTAAATTTCATTATTCTGTTTTTTTATCCTTATTTGTTAGGCTTTTCAGTTCGGTCCCGCTTTTTTAAGTTGTCACTGATCTCCACATTATATACTCTTATAAATGGACGCCTGTTCAAATTAATGTTTGGAGACTCTCTTGTTAGTCAGCTATGTCGTTTTTTAAACTTGCCCATAACGTAAAGGCTACGCATTTGTGCAAGAGAAGTCGAAGGGAAAACCTTGATGTACCCGCCAAACCTGAGCCAAAGCTATGTTTGGTAATAAATTTAATAAAAAAAATACCAAAGCATAGCTTTTGACGATTTAATTGTGATAATTTTCAATACCCCACAACTCTCCCCAACATGACGTTGTCACTATTGTGTGTTCCCGGCATCGGAAGACTATCGCAAGGCAGTCAGATATTCCCTAGGGTACAATTCCCTGACAGACAAGTTGGTGAAGCCTGTAGTTATTTGGACTTTGTGTCGCCAAAGCTTTAGCAGAAGCACAAGGCTGGTAGGAGTGATTGTACAGCTGAAGGAAGCGAGGTTATGAAAGTATGATGGATTACTACCTAAAAGTGAAAGTCTTATTTAATGAACTGGAGCATTATTGCGTTAAGAAAATGTACAGTGAACCTTTTTAGCAATTAGTCTAATTGTAGGTTGATCGAGCCCCGTAGAGCCTGCGCTGAAGCTTTAGTGTAAGCATACGTACGGTGACTGGCGGCCATTTGACCGTCAGCCGTCTACTCATATCTTTACATAAATGAGAAACGAGCGATTATTTGTTTTTTTTCTTTCTCTATTGTCTTATCAATACACCAACTTGTCATAAATGTATTTCTGCATGGAATAATCATTTGGGTATTCTCGTTTAGCTTTTGCCTTTGCAGCAGCATTTGTAACTGATTTCATATAATTCTTAGCTGAAAGCTGTTTGTCATAAGTGAATTTCTGCATTGAATAGTCATTAGAATATTCTCGATAAGCAATTTGTTTTACTTCACTATCAGTCACAGTTTTCATGTAAATTTTTGCTGCAAGTTGTTTGTCATAAGTGTACTGCTGCATTGAATAATCTTCGTAATACTCTCTTACTGCTATATTTTTTACTTCTAAATCAGAAACATTTTGCATATATCTATATGCTGACATTTGCTTTTTATAAACATAGTCTTGCATTCTAGAATCATTTGGATATTCCTTTCTAGCAAAGTCTCTAATCTTAGATTCAATTGATTGAGAAAATGATACGCTTACTGTAAAAAGCAAAATGGATAGAACTAAAATTGTATTTTTCATGATTTAATCTCCTCTATAATTATTTAATTAATTATTGTGTATCTTTTTTTAAATTGCCGATAACGGTAGGTGTATGTGGCGTTGGTTGTAGATTAAAAGCACCCACTCCCAAGTTCATTCCCACTCTAGTACGGCTTTGTTTTACAATAAAATTAATGAAAAATACCACAAAATGTTGGTAATATTACAAATTATTATAATACTGACCTCCTTTCTAGTGCTTTGAATCGCGGATTTACACGGAATGCAAACGGAATTTCACGGAGAGGCCTTTTTTATATTATACAAGTGTCATGTCAATTCCTGGGTGTTGTATAAGTTGTTATGAATGCATGTATCGGTAATTATAACCACCAATAATTCTCCGAAACGATGGGTTGAAACCTTATAGGGTGAAGTGCTGGCGACCGCTTTACTTAACGAATGGCTCTTTCGATGTGAGGTGGTAAACTGGAGGGAGAAAGTTTTAGAATGGAGAATAAGGAAAAACCATTTTCAATGAAAAAGATTTAACCAAAAGTGGGGAAAGTTAATTTCGAAAATTTGGTGAAATTTAATTTACTATTTACAGTTGAAAGCAAACCTCTGGGTTGGGTGTGTTTTTAGTGGTTTAGGGCAATCTCAGTTCTCATTCTCTATCATAATCTTAATCTTAATCTTCAGAAAACAAGACAACCGAAATCCGATCATCCTAAAATTCCCCGCAGGGATGCTATGCACGAGTTCCAACTATTATGGTGGGGGGGTGAAGTAATAATATGCCTAAAAGCAAAATCCGATCATCCGAAAAATCTTTCTAATCA
>JAOUKG010000234.1 GCA_029882725.1 Cyclobacteriaceae bacterium | reverse complement strand
AAAAAGGTTTTCCATAGCTTTTGAAAAATATCTGTTCCTTCCGGAAAATGGCCGAAACGGAGAAAGCAGGAATATTTTTTCTCTGAAGTTCTTTTAGAAAATTAAACCAGAATTCATATTTCACAAAAATGGCCAGATCGGGTTTATATAACGTTACAAACCTTTTGGCATTTTCGGGAGTGTCGAGAGGCAAGTAGCAAACTACATCGGCCAGCGAATAATTTTTTCTTATTTCATACCCTGACGGGGAAAAAAAACTGACTATAACATACAGATTTTTATCTGAAAGTTTCTTTTTCAATTCTTCAATGAGTGGTAGGGCTTGTTCAAATTCTCCAAGCGAAGCGCAGTGAAACCATACCCTCTTTTGATTTTCGGCGAAAGCCGGTAAAGGCAAAGACATTTTTCTCCCTTCAATAAATAGTTTGGCTTTTTTATTGAAAAAAGAAGCCAGTTTTATAGCTACTCCGTATAAAAAGATGGAAGTGTTATAGAGAATTTGGAACATTACTTTTTATTGAACCTGGGTGTAATCATTATAAGTCCGTTTTACTGTTTCAAATATACGAATGTTTTAAATCAATACCTTTTGTGGATTGCAATGCTTATTTAATTTCTTTTATACCATTTTTGAATAGGTGCGGATATCTGAAATAGTTGAATTGGTCTGAATATCCATCGGGCTCCTTTAGTTATTAATTTTCAGCATATACTTTGAAATCAAACTATATATCTTTCCCAACTTCGGCATTTCCCACAAATCTTTATCGAAATTAACATTTAACTTCTCCCCATACCCTCAACTCAACAAATACACACCTCCACAAATCCCCAAAAACCCAAATAATCCCATTTAATTTTTATATTTGCCCGATAGATTCTATTTTCTGCAACTCTGTTAAAAGAGTGTGAAAATATGTTTTTACATAATATAAAGGCTTTTAGTATGAAAAAATCCGTTTTTACAGTCATAATTACCATTATTATAACTATTAATGGGTATTCTCAACAGTTTGGAAACATAACTGCTATCGATAACCTTCTCCAACTGTACGCAGTAAGTGCCCAAAATGGAGCCCAGGATGCAGAACAAATCCTTACGGGATATTTGTCTCCTTTGATGAAGGGTATTGGTTTTGGTATGGCAAGCGGGTGGGTAAACACTGCCGCAACCCACAAACCGGGAGGGTTCGATTTTTCTATTTCATTAAATACCTCCTTTATCCCTGTGTCCGATTACGTATATACTATCGGACCTTTAAAAGAGGCGACTCTGGTTTCTCCCGGCGATGGAAGCATCCCAACTATATTTGGACGAAATGGGGCCCCTACCTTTCAGCACAACATAACCAACGAATATTTTGATGGCGCAGGAGGAATGGGGTTTGAATCTGCTTTTGGATCTTTTATTCCCACTCCAATGGTCCAGGCAGGTATAGGAGTAATACCTGGCACAGATGTTAAAATTCGGTTTATGCCTCCATTAAAAAACACACAATATGGTCTTAATGTAAACATGCTGGGCATTGGAGGAACTCACGATCTTACCCAGTACATCCCGGATATGGGAGATGAAAATTTTAAAATTTCGGCTTTTGCCGGGTTTACCCGTTTTAACTTTAATGCAGACCTTTCCGATGCAAAAGACAAATCAAAAACGGCTGCTTTTCATGTTAATTCCATTACTGTACAAGCCATTGCCAGTAAAACAATAACAATTTTCACCCTCTATGCTTCTGGTGGAGTTACACAATCATTGCTCAATACCTCATTCAAAGGGGGATATAGTATCGATAACGACCCTTCCACCATAGAAGTTACAGATCCTTTAGACATGACATTTGGAAGTTTAGGACCAAGGGGAACTTTGGGACTCCAAATGAAGTTTATTGCCCTTACCATGAATATGGACTACACTTTTCAAAAATATAACACCCTTTCCGTCGGTTTGGGTATAAGTATAAAATAAATGCCAACAATAGAAGTATGCCTCAGCCCCGAATTGATCGGCGGCTATGATTTAAAAGGAAAAATTTCGGTGGTTGTAGATGTATTGAGGGCAACCTCTTGCATGGCTGCCGGTTTGGGAAGTGGTGTTGATCACATTGTGCCCTTTAAGGATGCCGAAGAATGTAAGGCCATGAAATCGCAAGGCTACTTTACAGCTGGAGAAAGAAATGGACAGAAAATTCCGGGAATGGATATGGGAAACTCCCCTTTTGAGTACATGGCCCCCGAAATGAAAGGCCAAAAGGTGGCCACTACCACTACCAATGGAACAAAATGTATCCACCTTTCTGCCGATGCAGACGAAACCATTACGGGTAGTTTTCTGAATATTTCTGCAGTCGCACGGTTTCTTATCGACCAAAATAAACCAGTGGTGATTTTCTGTGCAGGTTGGAAAGGCAAGGTAAATCTGGAAGATAGTCTGTTTGCAGGTAATCTGCTGGATCTCTTATCAGCTAAATTTGAACCTATCGACGACTCCTCTGTTTTGATGTTGGCTTCTTATGAAACTCATAATACTATTCTGGCCGATTTGGTGGCCCGAAGTGAACATGCCAAACGCCTGGCTGCATTTAATATCGTAAATGATATTGAATATTGCGCCCGGAAAGACGAGTTTGATGTAGTACCTATTATGAAGAATGGACGCCTGGTAAAAGCCTGACCTTGTAGATTATTATCGCGGTAATTATGGAAATAACCCCCGAAATGAGGTAGATAAACTCATTCGAAAGAGTTGCCGACAACAGTTTTTCGGATTGATTGTTCAGTGCCGTCAAACCTATAATCGAAACGATACAAGAAACAATGAAAAAGGCCATATTGTAGGCGATGCCCGGAAGTTTGTTTTTCATTATCAGAGGGTGATTTACCGTAATCCAAATTAAGATAACCGCAAGGGGCAAAATCATTCCGTTTAATGCCTGTGCAAGAACAATAAGTGGTATGGGTTTGAAGTCCAGCATGCTAAAAAATAGTCCGCTGAATAACACAATCAACCAGGTTAATCTGTAGATATTCACCTTTTTATTTTGTATAAATCCTTTGGCCAATATCGCTGCTGCCATGGGAGATGTAACAGAAGAGGTAAAACCAGCGGCAAATAAACCTATGCCTAGAAAAAGGGCTCCTTGATTACCCATTACAGGATTCAGGCTTTCGGCCAAACTGACAAATGAAAATTCACCATCAATAAGGCTTCCATTTATCAATATGGAAATAGAAATAATTCCACCTATGATTATGGATATAAAAAGTCCGAATCTCATTGTATTCAATGTCTGCCCACTACCCAAACCCGACCCTAAAAATAAGTTATAAGGCACTATGGTGGTACCAATCAGCCCCATCAAAATCAACCACGAATTTTCTGGGATAGTGGGAATCATTCCTGAACCCACTTCAGCCCAGTTGTGTGGTCCATTAATTACAATATATATAAAGCTAAAACCCATAATAGCTACAAGGATGCTTAACACCATAGCCACTTTTTGATAACTTCCCGAATAGAGTAAAAGAAATATCACCACAAAAATGAAAGAAAGAAAAACAAGTCTGTTGGCGGGAGAAAACAACTGAATTCCTGATAAAGCTCCTGTCATGTTACCCGCTTGATAGGCAATACAACCAATAACCACCGAAATAGCTATCAAATAAACCAGAAATCGCATGAATCTATTGCTTTTGCTTATAGATAAAAGAGCCGAGGGTAATTCATTTCCGGAAACTATACTAATTCGGGCACTTGCTTCCTGTAAAACAAAACAAGTAAGAGATGCAAAAACCAATGCCCAAATAAGTGCATAATTATACGATGCCCCTGCAAGTGAAGCTGTTGTTACGGTACCCGGACCTATGAAAGCTGCAGCAATCAGGCTCCACAATACTATACTTTTAAATTTTTGCTTAAAATCAGACATCAGGAGAAGAAACTATCGGTTTTATTGATGAATTTACTGTAAATGAGTTCGAAAATTAACTAATTTTAATTTGTTCTTTTTCCTAAGTTCAATTTTTTATCATGAATATGTTTAAAAGTTTATCCATTGCGGTAGCACAAATTACTATTTTATTATTGTTTTCAGCAGTCACTTGTTTCTCACAAGAAGAAAGAATACCTCAAATAGTAATTAACCCAAAAGGTCATTCTGCAAGGATTAATAATATTGTATATACCCCCGATGGTTCTAAAATAATTTCCGTTTCGGATGATAAATCCATACGAATTTGGGATGCCAATACAGGTGAGGACATAAAGAAATTTGAAATTGAAATAAATGGTGGTTCGGAAGGAGCATTGTACGCCTCGGCTATTTCACCACAAGGAAATCTCCTGGCAGTGGCTGGATACCCAGTTGGATCAGAACAAAATTACATTGTGGTGATTGATATAAATAAAGAAACTCAAATTGCTATAGCGAAAGGACATTCGGATGTAATCCTGGCACTGGAATTTTCAGGAGATGGAAAATACCTTATTTCAGGAAGTGCAGACGGAACTTTAAAATTTTTCAGCGTCGATAAATCTGTTGAATACAAGGAAATTGCTACAATCAATGTGGAGTATCCGGTCAATTCCTTGTCTGTCAACACAAAAACCAATGAGGTAGCAATTGCCACCCGCATGAAGGACATTCGGGTATATGATTTTTCAACCATTGCCAGCAACAATGCAGATTTTCCATTTAAAACCTTTAAAAAGCATAAAGGAGAAATAAATAAAGTGGCCTATTCCCCAGATGGCCAATTCCTCGCTTCTTCTTCTTTGAATAGTGAGTTGGTGGTTTGGAAAGCCAATGGTTCCTTTCTTTTTTTAAATGAAGAATATTTAAAACCACTTAATGCCCTTGCTTTCAGCTATGACTCCAGGGTATTGGTTGGACTAGATATTGAAGGACGAGGCTTCTCGTATGCTATACCATCAGGTTCTTTGTACACGAGTGATTTTAAAGGGCACGACAACGTTGTTTTTAGTGCTGCATTTAGCCCCAATTCAACCGATGGTAACTACGTTATTGCTTCGGCAGGGGGAATTCAAAATGAAATCATTCAATGGAATGCAATAAGTGCAAAAACAGTCCGAATCATAAGGGGCAAAGGGAGCTTTATAGGTAATCTGGCTTTTGGAGAGGGACTTAAACTTTTTATTTCAACCTCATTTTCATCACCTCAACCGAAATACGAGTATAGCTTTGATTTTAATGAATTTACATTAACCCCGGATCCGGTTCAGACAGATTTAATTGTAGGCACTGAGCAGAATAAAGACCTGAAATTGAACAAAGATTTAATTTCTATTGAATTGCCCAGAGGAAAAAAAATAACTAACAACCCTTCAATAGATGGCTATATTCATTCATTTATCTCAACCCCGGACGGACGGATTATTGTTGGTTCTGATTTTTCATTGAAAATGTATAATTCCAACGGTTTATTTTTAAAAGAATTTAGTGGCCATACCGGAGGAGTTTGGACGTTGGCTTGCAGTGCCGATGGAAAATATGTGG
>JAOUKG010000233.1 GCA_029882725.1 Cyclobacteriaceae bacterium | reverse complement strand
CCTCCCTTATAGGTTCAAAACTAAATTCATTTCCCTTAAGAGCAGGTTGATAGGCAAAAACATAGCTCATAAAAGCCACACCCAGCATAATAGCTTCGCGCAAAAAGGAGATTTTCTGTCCATCGTAAGGAATATAAGGTACCCAATCCAGCACATTCGGATCAAGAAATACAGCCGCAATAACAACCAATAACCAATAGAAGTTTCTAAATCCTTTCAGTTTTATTTTTCCGGTAGGTTCTGGTTCTTCCTCTGCAAATTCAAAAACCTTTTTATTTTGTTTATCATAAAAATAAAATACAATTGTCAAGAGCAAAACCCCGGTAACCCATGGTAAGAAGTTATGTACTAAAGTCCAGAAAAATGGGACACCTTTGAGAAAGCCTAAAAACAAAGGCGGATCACCGATAGGTGTTAAACTTCCCCCCACATTACTTACAATAAAGATAAAAAACACTATATGATAAGCTTGTAACCGTTTTCGGTTAAGCCTCATAAAAGGTCTTATTAGCAGCATCGATGCTCCCGTAGTGCCAATCAAGTTCGCTAATACCGCTCCAATGAGCAATAAGAATACATTCGTAATCGGGGTTGATTCTTTATCTACATTAATCATTATACCTCCACTGGCAATATATAAGGCCGCCAAAAGAGAGATAAATTGCACGTATTCAGCCAAAGCGTGTATGGGAGAGTGTGTATTATTTAGACCGAAAATATAATATAATACCACAATACCAGCCAGAGCCACCGCTACAAGCGGATAGTTTTTATGCCAAAAGTGTTCATAGAACAAAGGTCCTGTTGCTATCATAAGCAAAAGGAGAATGAAAGGAAATACTGTCCATAAGGGTATTGAGTGATGTGCTTCCGAAGCGACACCCTCTACAATCTGTTCTGTTGAGTCTGGAGAGGTAGCACCTACTGCAAATACAACACAAAGCACCAAAACCGACGTCAAAATATATTTTATACCTTTATTATTCACTGATTTAAAAGTTGGGTCACAAATAAACTAATTTTTCTACACTTCCCCACACCGCCCATAAAATCTATATTAATTGTTTTAAGGCATTATGAAAAGATCTTTGCGCAATATTGAATTTTGACGGGTTTTCATCAAAAGTTCTTTTCAATGCATTGAAAATCATTTTACTGGTATCCTCAAATATTATTTCATCAGATAATTCAACCTCATCATGCATTAAAAAGGCAAAAACTCTGGCCATTCCACTGTTGGCAATAAAATCAGGAATGACTGAAATATTCCCATCAGCACACATTCCTGTATTACCAAAAAATATTTCAGGATCCTGAAAAGGGACATTGGCTCCACAGGAAATCAATTCTACCCCGGATCGGATCATCTTTTCAACATCTTGTTTGCTAATTAAACGAGATGCGGCCGCAGGAACAAATATTTCATAACCTATTTTCGTTATAGCTTCTGAAACACTTTCTAAATCCATTTTTTCCTGAGAAACCAGCTCATTTCCCTCTCTGGAAATAAAAAGTTTATTTATTTCATCTTCAGTAAATCCATTTTCAGAAACGACTCCCCCTGTTCTATCGGTAATACAGATAATTTTAGCACCCATTCGGGATAGATATAATCCTGCAGGAGCCCCTACATTACCCCATCCCTGAATATTTACTTTTTTGTTTTTTATTTGGCCACCCCAAATTTCATAATAATGAAGAATTGAGGCCGCCACCCCAAACCCGGTGATCATATCGGCCACTGTGTATTTACCGGAATCATCAGGACTGTATTTTGGATTCTCCAAAACTTTTACAACGCCTTGCCTTAGCTGGCCAATCCTATTTACAAGATGAGCTTCTGAAGGTTTATAATATCCTTTAAAAACACCTTCCTGAGGGTGCCAAACTCCAACATCTTCTGTTATTGGAATCACTTCACCTCTTTCATCTATATTTAGGTCCCCACCAGTACCATAGTAATATTTCATTAGAGGCATTACTGCCTGATACCACCTCTTCAAAACTCCTTTTTTACGAGGGTCTTTGGGGTCAAAATCTATACCGGACTTGGCCCCCCCGATGGGAGGGCCACTCACGGTAAATTTAATTTCCATGGTTTTCGCAAGTGAAATAACTTCTTGAACATCGAGCCCCGGGCGCATACGGGTACCTCCACCGGCAGCTCCTCCACGCAGTGAATTTATAACCACCCAACCCCGTGCTTCTGTTTCAGGATCATTCCACTCAAAGATTACTTCCGGCTTTTTCTGCACATATCTTTGCAATAAAGCCTTGAAATCATTTTCCACGTAAACCGATTATTTTAATAAATTTTCTTTTGCAATTTTCAAAAGAGCCTCCTTATCTGCTCCTTGAATATTTTCCGGATCAATCAAATCAACCAAATCAAATAATACCTTCTCTGAAAAACCCATCTTTTTTATAATATCAACGCAAAACCGTACCTCCTCAGTATGGACTATACCATCGGCAAGAGTCACTAATGCCAAATTATAGACCAGTTCTAATTTTTCCTCAGGAGGAAAGTTCTCAACTGCGGTAACAAAATTCGATTCTTCTGCTGTTTTAATCGCAAAATCAATGTCTTTATCAGAAATATTATGTGAATTCCCTATTTGCCTTATCAACTCAAGCTCAGAACCATCTGCACTACCATCCACTTTAGCAAGGTGAACCAATATATTCAAATGCGGGTTGATTTTCTTGTCCATTGCAAACTATTTATTCAGGTTGTCAAGCACAGTCATTACTTCATTCACATGATCACGTGAAGTTTTCATAAGCTCCATTTCCTCTTCATTCAAATCAAGTTCAAGCACTTTTTCAACTCCATTTTTACCAAGAATTACGGGTACACCTAAATAGCAGTTATCAATTCCATATTCTCCTTCCAGTTTTATACAAACAGGGAATACTCTTCTTTGATCTTTTACAATGGCTTCGGCCATTTGCGCTGCAGCTGCACCTGGTGCGTACCAGGCAGAAGTACCCATCAATTTAACCAATTCACCTCCACCAAACTTCGTGCGTTCGATGATGGCATTCAATTTTTCGGTATCAATAAGCTCTGTTACAGGAATCCCACCAACTGTAGTATATCTAGGAAGTGGCACCATTGTATCACCATGCCCACCCATAAGGACTGCTTGTATATCTTTAGGAGAAACATTTAATTCTTCGGCCAGGAAAGCTCTGTATCTTGCAGTATCCAAAATACCAGCCATACCTATTACTCTGTTTCTAGGGAATTTTGAAGTTAAGTGGGCCTGATAGGTCATTACATCCAATGGATTTGAAACGATAATAATAACGGCATCAGGAGAATGCTTAACAACATTTTCTGTTACTGATTTTACAATTCCAGCATTGGTTTGAATCAAATCATCTCGAGTCATTCCGGGCTTTCTTGGTAAGCCTGAAGTAATAATTATTACTTCAGATCCAGCCGTTTTGGAATAATCATTAGTTGAACCTACCGTACGACTATCATATAAATTGATAGGAGATTTTTGCCAGATATCAAGAGCCTTCCCTTCAGCTACACCCTCTTTTATATCAAGTAAAACAATTTCATTGGCTATTTCCCTATAGGCAAGTACATCTGCGCAGGTTGCGCCCACATTTCCTGCACCAACTACTGTAATTTTCATGTTTTTAATGTTTTATGGTTATTACTTTATAAAGTGACAAATTTAATATTTTTTGATCTCTATTCTAATTTTTAAATATTTCTGAGAGACTAAACAAACCAAACGAAGATCTGTAACATTTAAACACCTGTTTCAGGTAATATTCGTTTGTTTTAGCAAAAGACTCCATCATTTTCATCTTAACTTCCGGGCGGGAATCAAAAATTCTCATAATATTATCTCTGGGAATTACATAAAAAAAGGCTGTCTCTGAAGTTACAACAGCATTCATCGGCCTTTTGGTACCCTCTATCAGGCAATTTTCACCCAAAACTTCGTGCATTCTCACCTCTCCCAAATCTTCAAATTTTTCATTTACATCTAAAGTCATATTAACGATTCCTTTTTTGATGAGATAAAGTGCATGACTTGGGTCATTCCGAAAAAATACAACTTCGTCTTTTACATAGCTTCTGTAATGCATATGTGGAAGAAAAATCATCAGTTCCTTTTCCGTAAGGTTTTTAAAAAGTTCAAAATTCCTTAAAAAGTCAAACTGCTCCAGTTCATTCTCTGTATATGTTTTTTTAAAAGGGTTTTTCATAAGATTCTTCAATATAAAGAATGTGTGTCGTTTTGTTATCAATTTTTACAGTTTCTGAAATTTCCTGCCCTATTAAAATAATAATCTCTCCTGCACTTTCAACAAGAGGAATATTTCTTTTTAAATTAACAGGAATTTTACGATCGATCATAAAATCGCTGACCTTTTTTTTGCATGTCATTCCTAAAGGTTGGAATTTATCACCTTCTTCCCAGTTTCTGATTTTTAAAGGAAATGTTAATTTCTCAAAATCAACCTCCATTTTAGCCCTTTTTTTATCCGGTATCCACGTTTCGTGTTTTTCCTTTTTATAAAACATTAAAATCATTCCCTCAAAAAAAATACTGTTTGGCACCTTATCTATGTACAGGCACTTTTCATCATTATGTGTTTCTTCTCTACTATATAGGTAAAGCACTTCCCTGTCATTTAATAATTCATAATCATTGGAAAGAAATACTTTCCCCGACTGACTGCCATCGGAAACCACGATATCTTCCACCTGCAAATAATTGTATCCAAAAGGTTCTAAAAGATAGGATAGAATTAAATGAACTTCTTTCGAATTGAAATCCTTCAACTCCTCTTTTATTATCAACCATCTGTCACCCTGTTGAATCATTATTTTTTTGGAAAGCTGATAAACATACTTTTCCAATAAGGATTTTGAGGAATTAAGTCTATCCAATGTTCGGGAAAAAGTTTGGAACAAATTAGGATTGATATTTTCAAGTTTGGGTATCACCTCGTGCCGGATGAAATTCCTGCTATAACGCGTCTCTTTATTGGTTTTATCTTCTCTCCATTTTACTTCGGCTAATTTTGCGTACTCCAGGATATCTGCCTTTGAAACAACTGAAAGTGGACGCAAATAAAACCCAGCACGTGTGGGGATTCCTGTAATGCCTGAAATTCCAGTTCCCCTTACCAGATTAAATAATGTTGTCTCCAAAGAATCATTCAGATGATGAGCGGTACATATATATTTAAAAGAATACTTTACGGCCAGTTCTCCAAACCATTGATATCGCAATTCGCGCGCTGCCATTTGGGTGGAGATGTGTTGTTTAGCGGCATGATTTTTGGTGTCAACAGTCTTACTTAAAAAGGATATGTTCCGATCGTCGCAAAATTTTTTAACAAAAGCTTCATCCTCTGTTGATTCAATCCCTCTTAGATTAAAATTAACATGAGCTACAGTAATGTTTAAACCTAATTTATTAAAAACATCAAGCATAGCCATGCTATCCACACCACCACTTGAAGTCAATAAAAAATTACATTGGT
>JAOUKG010000232.1 GCA_029882725.1 Cyclobacteriaceae bacterium | reverse complement strand
CCTATTTGATGTTGTTTCAACTAAACAAAGAGAAAAACTTTATAAAAACCCTTATTCAAGTATCCACCTAAGTGTACCCTTGGGTGAATTGCCTGCTGATAAAGCGGGAGAAACTCTTCAAATGTGGAAAGAAACAGGTATTATTAAACAAGATAAGCTCCCTTCCATTTATGTGTATTACCAATATTTTAGTTTACCGGGATCAGTAAATGAACTGTGCAGAAAGGGATTTATCTGTAACGTTCGGGTACATGATTTCGATGAAAATGTAATTCTTAGGCACGAAAACACCATGCCTTTTTCTGTTAACGACCGTCTGGAATTATTAGGAAAAACAGAATTGAATGTGAGCCCTACCCATGGGCTGTACACAGATCAGGTTTTTGAATTAGAAGAATACATGGATGAAGCAATGAAACTTCCTGTATATGAAACCGAAGATTATCAAGGTGTAAGAGATGTCCTTGCTGTAATTCAGGATATGAATATTATCAAAAAATTTATATCCAAACTCAGTGATGAAAAAATCATCCTCGCCGATGGGCATCACCGCTATCAGGGTTCGTTGGAATACATGAAGAAAAAGAAGGCCGAAAACCGTGAACATTCAGGAACTGAGGGATATAACTTTCATGCCATGTACCTCACTAATACAGAGTCTGACCACTTAAGAATAATGCCCACACATCGATTAATTTCTGGCATTGAAGGTTTTGATGAATCAGTAGTGATGAAGATTCTTTCCGAATATTTTATTGTAAAACCTGTTGAAGATGCTTTTACATTAAATGAGGTTATTACAGGGAAAAAATGGGCATTTGGATTAATTTTTAAGAATAATGCCTTTAAAATCAAGTTAAAACCCGAGAAAGTAAATGAAATAAGTTGGAAATTCCCTGAAATTATCAAACACCTTGATCTTACTATTTTACACTATTTTATACTTGAGAAAGCCTTAAAAATCCCGGGTAACAAACAGAGGGACACCAAATTTGTTACTTATGAAAGGAGTTTTTCAGATTGCTATGCAAAAGTATTACGAGGTGATGCACAAATGGCTGTGATTGTAAATGAAATATCGGTAGACATAGTAAAAAAGGTTTGTGCCTCAGGTTTTACATTACCTCAAAAATCAACTTATTTTTACCCGAAAGTAATCTCCGGGTTTGTATATAGCTCTATAAATGAAAATGAATTCAAATTTCCGATTGATTTTAGGCTCTAATTCGCCAAGACGTAAGGAACTTCTAAGTATGTTGGGTTTCGAATTTGAGGTAATACCTTCGGATGTTGCGGAAGATTTCCACGCTGATACTGACCCCTATGAACTTCCGATTATATTATCTGAGAGAAAAGCGGCTTCTTTTAATTTGAAAAAGGATGAGAAAGTACTTACAGCCGACACTGTAGTTATTTTGGATAATCAAATATTCAACAAACCCGTAGATCGGCAAGATGCCAAAAGGATGCTGAATCTTTTATCTGGTAAAACCCATGACGTGGTAACGGGATTTTGTGTAAGATCTATTAGCGAAACCTTATCTCAGAAAGATATTGCGCGGGTAACTTTTCGCAATTTATCCGATGAGGAAATTGATTTCTATCTTGATAATCAGTCTCCCCTGGACAAAGCTGGTGCCTATGGAATTCAGGATTGGATAGGCCTCAGTGCCGTTACAGGGATACAAGGTTCCTTTTATACGGTTATGGGGTTGCCCACGCATTTGGTGTATGACGCGTTGAAAAAATAGGATTTTGCAGGGTGAATTATGCAAAATTGTTTTATTTTTTCTTACTTAGAGTTTTTGGAAACCGGATTATGATCAAACACATTTTTAGACTGAATGCGTAAATTTTCTTCGTTAAAATAATTTGAAATTATTTGGTTATTTGCTCTTTTTTCGTCGGCATTCAACAATTCCACTTGCTGAAAGTTGTTAAACGAAATAACTTTTATACCTAAGTCCTGAAACATCTTCCAGGTTGAAATATCCTCTCGAATATAAACCGTTTTTCCCATCCCCACTAACGAAATAAGATTCCCTGAACCTTGTTGTCTCCAATGATTGAAAATAGCGATATCAACTTTGGAAATTAAATCCAGATACGCTGCCAAGGGCATAAAATTCGTAATTGCAGTGAATTTATCTCCAAAAATCCTCTTCCCCATTCCAATGATCTTTTTTGCATTTTTCTTATCTCCGTAAGATAATGGGCAAATAATTTCAATATCTTCTTCTTTTAAATAGGCTAACTTTTCCAGCACTTCTTCATGACTATTTGAAACATGTGAGGAATTACCAACCTGAATAACCAGCTTAGATGACGTTTTATTCTCTAAATCTGAACCCGGGAAGATATTACTTGGGTATAAAAAACAATGAATATGTTCTCCGCAAAATGAAAAGGCCTTTCTGGCCAAATCAACATCTCCGGCAAAATGGGTTGCAATTCCTCCCAAATCCCTAACCAAAGAGCCGAACCACCTGTTCTTCCAATTTAATAAATTAGCTTGTCCTTGTTTGTCCAACCTGTAATACAAATCGCCTCCCCACAAATACCAATAACATTTGGATCTGAATTTTTTAAACAAATAAAAAAAGTATATAACCTTTGATTTTTGAAGACTGTGAAGGATTACTTTATCTGATTTTGCCACGTATTTATACATTTCCCAATAATATAAAAACCCCCAACGGTAATACTTTAAATACTTTAGATTGGAGAATTGTTTATACTGTTTACTTGACTTAAGGGAAATAAAAAGATGGTCTTCTTCCTCAAAATTTCTGTTTACAAATTCTATATAGTTATTAAAGAACTTCTCGGGGAAAATAATATGAAGTGTTTTGATGGCTTTCATTATTTTTGGTAAAATGTATGAACCGCATCAATTACAGCTGATTGTTGATCATAAGACAGCTCATAATATAGGGGTAGTCGCACCAAACAATCATTGAAGTGATCACAATTTGGAAGATTACGACCGTCATGTTTACTATTATAAAAAGGGCTGCTATGAAGGCTCTGATAATGAAAAACAGCCAGTATATCTTTGCTACGTAAATGGTTTATAAACTCATCTCTTTGGTCAATATCTTCACAAAGAAGATAAAACATATGTGCATTGTTAGTTGCATAATCGGGAATAACGGGTAGTGTTATTTTACCTGATTCCGCAAGTTCCTGAAAGGACTCCTGATACCGTCTCCATATTGTAATCCTTTTATCTTGAATATCACGAAGGTATTCCAACTGAGCATACAGAAAAGCCGCTGTCAATTCGGAAGGAAGAAAAGAGGATCCTGTATCCACCCAACCGTATTTATTTACCTGCCCACGAAAAAATTCGGCCCGATTGGTGCCTTTCTCCCATAAAATTTCGGATCTAAATTCAAATTTTGGGTCATTAATGACCAACATTCCTCCTTCGCCCGAAATAACATTTTTTGTTTCATGGAAAGAAAAAGAAGCAAGTTGGCCTATTCCGCCAAGTGGTTTCCCTTTATAAAAAGAATCTATAGCCTGAGCCGCATCCTCTACTACCACCAAACCGTATTTCGAAGCAATTTTCAATATTTCATCCATTTCACAAGCCATTCCTGCATAATGAACTACCACAATAGCTTTCGTTTTTTTCGTGATTAACGATTCGATTTGTGTTTCGTCGATATTGGGATGGTCACTTTTACTATCTGCAAAAACAATCTTTGCACCCTGTCTCACAAAAGCCAAGGCGGTTGATACAAAAGTATATGAAGGTACAATTACTTCATCTCCTGGTTTGATGTCCAGCAGTAAGGCCGACATTTCCAATGCATCTGTACAAGAAGTTGTGAGCAAACATTTTTGAAAATTGTAATTGGAAGTAAAAAATTGATGACATTTTTGTGTGAACACACCATTTCCTGAAAGTTTACCATTGGCTACAGCCTCCTGTAAGTACTCAATTTCCTTTCCTGTAAGATATGGTTTATTAAAAGGGATCATGATCCAATCTATTTAATTTAATACCAATAGTGGTACACTTTTACTTCCTTATTTATCAAAAAATTATTTTTTTTATAAAAATGACAGGCCCTCTCATTGGTCTTTTGTGTTGCCACAAAAATATCATCATATCCCTTATTTCGAGCCCATTCCTCTGTTTTTTTTATTAATAACGATCCAATATTTTTTCCCCGATGCAAGGGAGAAACCGCAAATAGTCCAATTCTGCTATGGGACTCATCGAATTTTAATGTGGAGAAACCAACAAGCTGATCCTCAATTATACACCCTATACAAATATCAGCCATATTTCCATGAATCGATTCTTCTACCCATGTTTTGTATAAATTTTCATAGTCCTGCTCCGAAAAACCAGGATCTTTTTTGAATCGGGAATACAAACCACTCTCCAATGCAAGTGTATACACATCAGGGTATTGGCTTACCGCTTCAATCTTTATAAAATCCAATTCTTGATAATCAACAGATTCACTAATTTTAATTATTCTTTTATGAAAATCGATTTTATGGTCAGCCAAAAAGAACCTCGAATGTAAATCGGAAGGATTGATTTCCACATCAGGATCACAAAAAACATATACCAAGTCAAAGTTGTTCTGTTTTTTCAAAACTTCCATCAATTCCTCCTCAGGGCCTAATGAACCAAACTCTAACTTACCTATTCTCTTATTAAAAAAATGACTATCCCAGTCCAATTTTGTGATCTCCATACACAAAAGTATCAATAAAAATCGTCAATTGGTTTTTACCCAATATATGCACTCTTCATCCACCTTATGTATAAGAGGTATAATGTCAATAGATTCCAAAAACTCATCTACCGCTTTTTTACAACCTTCATAGGCTCCATAATCGTCAATAACTATAACTCCTCCTACCTCCACTTTATTATACAAATAGTCCAGACATACCTTCGTTGATGCGTACCAATCGCCATCCAATCTCAAAAAACTGATTTTTTCAACTGATTTTTGAGCAACAGGTAATGTGTCCTGAAACCAACCTTTATGGATTACGACCAAATTTTCATCATACCCCATTTCATTCACGATTAAATTTCTAACCTCTTCCTCATTTCCACTTCCACCCTTGTAATCATACAATCCCTTTATTGGAACCAGTCTCCCCCGGGCTTTTTCGACTCCTACCAAATCAATAGCTCTTTGTCCATCTACGGCTGCATCAGGTTCACATATATCATCAAAGGCATCAAATAAATGTAACTTTCTTGTTACTCCTAATCTCTTTGAAGCAAAAGCCATAAGTGCAACACTGCCTCCTTTCCATACTCCACACTCCACAATATCACCCTGCAGTTTAGACTTTGAAATATATTCCATAATTTCAACAATATTGCCCAACCTTCTTTTATTTAG
The DNA here is from genome assembly GCA_029882725.1 of Cyclobacteriaceae bacterium. Classification (GTDB taxonomy): domain Bacteria; phylum Bacteroidota; class Bacteroidia; order Cytophagales; family Cyclobacteriaceae; genus JAHEMU01. The sequence goes on along the minus strand of JAOUKG010000232.1, from coordinate 141 downwards.
CATGGTATGCTTCTTGATCATAGCCAATGCTTCCAATTCTGAATTCATAAAATCATGAAATTTTTCAGATTTCACCGTATCTATTCGCAATAATCTATACTTGGAAAGACGTTTTATCTTTTGAACTAATTTATTCAATGA
>JAOUKG010000231.1 GCA_029882725.1 Cyclobacteriaceae bacterium | reverse complement strand
CTGTAAATCAGAGGGATAGATTAATTTTACAGGTCGCCATTCATCAGGGTTTAACCTCCCCCATCTCAAATCATCGTTATACATCTGAAAATCGAGTGAAATAGTACTCATTTTATCCAAACTTTCGCGAAAAAGTCCAATTTTACTGCCTATTGACAAGTAATCACTTTCAATGGAAAAACCTACTCCTCCATGCAGGGAGAAATTTTTATGGTTTACAGGTCTTTCAATACCGGCAGTTAAATAAGAACGGGTATCGACAAGCGAAGCAGACGAAACTACATAGTCGATATTATCGGTAGAAGCAGACGTAATTACATCTGCACCCATATTAAGGGAGTAGGTGTTTTTTTTGAAATTTCTTTTTAGGTTGATTGCCGGGCCGTAAACCGTAAGAGCCTCGGTACCCTGTCCACCGGTAACCGCAGAGTTGTTTCCATTTTGTATATAATGGTTATAAACTAATTCAATTTCGGTTTTTTTCACAATTTGACTTGTGCTATCGGTTGGTTGGGCTCTGGCGAAATAGTTAAAAAACGCTATACTTCCTACTATAAGATACTTTCTCTTCATAAAAAACAGGTATTAATTACATCCACATCCGCCGCTTGATTTAGCTGTTCCAGCCGGGTTAGCTCCTTCCCTGATAGAATGGATATAATTCAGATAACTTTTACCTGAACTTGCACCCATAGTCATTTCGGGGTCGTTTACATACACTTTTTCATAGGATTTCAAATTGACACAAGAACCTAACGAAGACAATGAAGATAAAAACATCAGGAACACACTGTATTTAAGAAACTGTTTCATAGTTCAGGTTTTTAGAAAAATGAATTTCATTTTCATTATCAATAATGATGGCATGTGTATAAGGAAGTTGGTTTACCCAATTAATACCATCAAATTTTCCTTTCACATAAACTGCCGTTGCCAAAGCATCTGAGAGTTCTGCACTGGGAGAAAAAACGGTAACACTTTTAATTCCATATACAGGCATACCTGTAAAAGGGCTGATATTGTGCGAATATCGTTTGTTTTTGTATAAAAAGTGTTGTTCATAATCACCCGATGTGGCTACCGAATTGTTTTTCATAGGTACATACATCAAAATTTTTGACTTGTCATCGGGGTTGGCAATACCTATTTTCCAGGAGTTGCCATCAGCGTTTTCCCCAAAAGCATTAAGATCACCACTGGCATTGACAAATCCCGCATTGAATCCATTTCTTAACCACAAATTTTTCACGCAATCAGAAGCATATCCTTTTCCAATAGCGGCGAAACTTATTTTCGTGTTTTTTTCAGAAAAGAAAATCGTGGAATTTACTTCATCTAAATGAATGTTTTTAAAACCAACAGATTGCAATGTAGACATGACTGATTTTTTGTCGGGCATTTCAAAATTTTCATTTTTGAAGTGATATAATTTTTTAAGTGGACTCACTGTAATATCAAAGGCTCCTGAGGAAAGTTGTGAAATATTAAGACATCTTTTAATAAGACCAAAGCATTCGGAAGATATTTTTACGGGATGCCGGGCGGCCGATTGGTTGATCAGGGAAGTTTCTGAATTGGGCAGAAATTCTGAAAACATAAGTTCCAGTCTTTTAATTTCGTCAATACCCAGTTGCAGGTTTTCCTTTGCGAATTTTTCATCATGATGCACTATTCCTAATTGAAAAGCCGACCCCATCAGCCTGGACGATACCTTAAATAATTTCATTGCAAGAGTTTGAGTTTGTCAATAATTTGCTGTTGCATTTGACTTACAGATTGATTGGAGTAGAATACTTTTTCAAAGTTCTGAGCATTGGTTTTTGCAAGAATAAGTGTGGGAAAACTACCATCAAAAGCATATAACTCTGCGATGGCAGCATTGATTTTTTTTTCTTCCTTCGATTGTTTTATCCGTTGTGGAAAGTCTATTTTATGAATTGCAATTTCCCTTTTAGAAAGGAAATCAAGAAATTCTTCTTTCGCCAAAACTGTATTTTCCAGACGACGGCAATTAGAACACCAATCGGAACCTTCAAAAACATATAGGGTATAAGGCGAGGTATTGATAAAATCCAAACCCGACAATATAAAAAACAAAAGTACCGGAAAAATATAATTTCTTGTTTTATGGATAATCATAAACGTCATCGTGAGGTTTAAATTTATGAAAGAATATGTAAAACTTTAAATATTGTGATTGTAATTTAAGGATGAATATATGCAAATCCATTTCTCCATACTGTTATCTGGGTTTATAATCGATTGCTCGTGAATATTCAGGGTTCAATGCCGTTAAGTTAAGGGGTATTATTAGCCTTTATAACATATAAACAAGTCATACGCATGAACAAAGTTTGGTCTCTCAATTTTTTTATGACCCCGGAAGTGGTTCGCCTGGAATTTGGTTATTAACATACCCCCGTAGGGAGGCCACCCAATAGTAACCAGACTAACCGGCTGAAGGTGTGTCTCTACTCCATTTTTTGTAAAGAATTCCCCATTTTTTCAGCACGCCCTATTTAGTAGGGCATATAAATGGGCAACCCCTATTTACTCACTCCCAACCTTACGATCCAGTCCGGGCTATTCAACACAACATAAATTGATCCATCTGGTGCAGTTTTTACATCGCGAATACGTCCTAAACCTCTCCAAATCAATTCACTACCCACAATACTGTCGCCCTCAATCACATATCTGGTCAAATCTTCAAAAGCCAGGGAACCTACAAGCAGGTTGCCTTTCCATTTTTCAAAGACACTATTATTTACAAATTCAATGGGACAAACACCAATACTGGGTGTCCACTGCCATAGGGGCTGCTCCATACCTTCCTGATGTGTCTTTTCAGAAACTGTAGCTCCGGAATAATCCCGGCCGTAGGTAATGACCGGCCAACCATAATTGGCACCTTTTTTCAAAATATTTAATTCATCTCCTCCCATAGGGCCGTGTTCTGATGCCCAAATTTTTCCTGTAGCGGGGTCAATTGACAAACCTTGCACGTTTCTGTTTCCCAACGAGTAAATAGCAGCCAACGCTCCTTCTGTATTTCTGTACGGATTATCCCGGGGAATACTACCATCCGAATTTATTCTGAATGTTTTTCCGGAAACAACACCCGGATCCTGAGAATCCATGTCCCTTCCCATATCACCAATGGTAAAAATTAAATGGCCTTCGTTATCAAATAATAAACGACAACCCCAGCGGTTTCCATCCACTACCCAAAGTGAATCGGGAGCTTCGAAAAGAACTTGTTCTTCTGTCCATTGATTTTCCTTGATTTTTCCCCTGATAACGCGTGTAGTTGCAGGCTCTTGAGAATCATTGTAATTGGCACGGCTATAACTATACGACAAATACACCCAACCATTCCGGGTATAATTAGGATCGAGGGCAATATCCATATACCCGCCAGTACTTGTACCTAAATACACTGCAGGAGTACCATGTACCGGCTCTTTATTGATTTTCCCATTCACAAGCCATCTTAATTTCCCGGTTCTTTCACTGATTAAAGCATGTTCATTATCAACAAATTCAATCGCCCAGGGAACCTCAATGCCTCCATTTACCACTTTTTCAATTGTGATTTTATAATCTGCAGTTTGTATGATATCAGGCAAATCCACTTTTCTTTCGGGCGGCGTACCCTGAGATTCTCTTATATATGAGACTAATTTCCCAATATTATCATCGGATAATACCGCTTCAAAAGTAGCCATTTCAGTACCTGGTATTCCGAACTTCACATTACGGAACATCAATCCTTTTGTTCGTCCATATTTCCAATCTTCCTTAATTAAAGCCGCGGCATTTCCACCGCCCATATCTGCACCGTGACAACCTGCACAATGGATGGAGTATAAATTTTTCGCTTCCAGATGGGTTGAATCGATAGCTGAAAAGCCATCCTTTTCTCTTTTACCGCCGGGGTTGCAGGCAGAAACAAGCACAAGTATTGAGAGGAGGTAGATCAAATTCTTCATTTTGTAAAAGTAAATGATTTATAAAACTATAAAAAGCACTCTACCCCACTTCACCAACGAAAAATTATACAATGATTCCTTTTTATACCTATCTTCACTTTATTCATTTACTATTATAATCTATCATGACATTAAAAAACACTCTCCCCATAGTTATATTACTCATAATCACCCTCTCGAATTCCTTTGCATTTCCAACTACAAAAGAAAAGCCTGTCAGGATAGGAATTATTGGTTTGGAACACGACCATGTTAACTGGATTTTAGGGCGTAAAGACCAAGGGGATATCGAAATTGTGGGCATCGTTGAACCCAATAATGCTTTAGCTGAAAGGTATAGCAAACGGTATGGCTTTTCCATGAAAATGGTATATAACACCATTGAAGAAATGCTGGATAAGGCAAAACCTGAGGCTGTAACTGCATTTAATAACATCTATGGTCATTTGGAAGTGGTTGAGAAATGTGCACCACGGGGAATTCACGTGATGGTAGAAAAACCCTTGGCTGTGAGTGTTGAACATGCCAAAAAAATGCAAGAATTAGCTCTAAAACACAAAATTATGTTATTAACCAATTATGAAACCACTTGGTATGGTTCCAATCATTACATATATGATCTGGCTGTTGAAAAAGATAAGCTGGGTCCTATACGCAAAATTGTAGTGCACGATGGGCATGAAGGGCCGAAAGAAATTGGAGTTAGTAATGAATTTTTTGAATGGCTTACCGACCCTGAATTAAATGGAGCAGGGGCTCTTAATGACTTTGGATGCTATGGTGCCAACCTGGCCACCTGGCTAATGGAAGGGAAGCGTCCCCTATCGGTGATGGCCGTAACCCAACAAATCAAGCCTGATATTTATCCCAAAGTAGATGATGAAGCTACCATCGTGCTAACCTATCCTGAGGCACAGATCATCATACAGGCCTCCTGGAACTGGCCTTTTTCTAGGAAAGACATAGAAGTATATGGAAAAACAGGATATGCTATTGCAGAAAATGGAACCGACATGAAAATACGCCTGGACGGCGAGAAAAATTTTACTCAGGTGAAAGCACCCTCACGAAATACACCAAACAATGATCCCTTTGCTCTTCTCTCCCATTTAGTGAGGAATGGCTATAACCTCCCAGCAAACGATCTGACTTCTTTGGAAAACAATATGATGGTAGTAGAGATTTTAGAAGCGGCTAAGGAAAGTGCCAGAACGGGAAAAGATGTGATTCTAAAAAAGTAAATTAAATAATCAATATCAAACGATGTTCAGCAGGTAGATGGCTGATGGTATTGTCCAATGTTTTAACCGAGACTTATTTGATATACTACGGAAAGGCACATCAAAAATAATTCCTTTCAAATCACTACATTGTCATCACCCTCTGCATTCTGAAGGTTTCTCAGTGCCTGACTTAAAGCAGAGGATTTGATAAACCCTTTAATTGAAAGGTCTTCATCCAATTGTTTCCACCTAACACCAACCCCATCACCTATTAGTTCCCAATCTTCCAATTGTTGAAGGGTTGCCCCTTGTAAAACAGGG
>JAOUKG010000230.1 GCA_029882725.1 Cyclobacteriaceae bacterium | reverse complement strand
TGGTTTTTGCTTTAATAAGTTATGCATTGCCCCAATTAACAGGTCGTAAAATTTTTGATAATAAAATTGGTAATTACGCATTTTGGTTGGCCAATATTGGTATGATTGGAATGACTGCTGCTTTTGCAGTAGCGGGCATAGCTCAAGTTTATCTGGAGCGAAAAATGGGTATGGATTTTATGGAAGTACAGAAAGAAATTGAAGTCCATTTCTTTGTACTGATATTAGCGGCCACCATGTTTACTGTAGGTATTGGTCTCTTTGTTTGGAACTTTTTGAAATTCGGACAACCGACCGATGAAGCTTTAGAAAACAATTAAATATAGATTAAAATATAGAATATAAAATGAAAATTAAAATATACACAAGTACACTTCTTTTAACATTTTTTGTAATTGGATGTACTGAATCGTCAAAAAAAAGTGAATTGGTCAATAAAGACCCGTCATCAATTGTAGTTAAAGGTGAAAGTGTTGCCAATTTAACTGCTCCTCCCTTGGTTCCTGATCCAGTAGGAACCCGGGAAGCAACAAAACTCATAGTAAATATGGAGATTTTGGAAGAAGAAGGTGAAATGACCGATGGCGTGAAATATGTTTACTGGACTTTTGGTGGAAGTGTGCCCGGTAGTTTCATTAGAACCCGTGTTGGTGATGAGGTAGAGTTTCACTTAAAAAATCATCCTGACAATAAACTTCCTCACAATATAGATCTTCATGCTGTAACAGGACCAGGAGGTGGTGCTACTTCATCTTTTGTAGCTCCTGGCCATGAAAAGGTTTTTAATTTTAAGGTTCTTAATGAAGGTTTGTATGTTTACCATTGTGCCACTGCACCTGTAGGTATGCATATTGCCAATGGTATGTATGGACTAATTTTAGTGGAACCCGAAGGAGGCTTGCCGCCAGTGGACAAAGAGTATTATGTAATGCAAGGGGATTTCTATACAAAAGGAGAATATGGAGAACCAGGCACACAACCATTCGATATGAATAAAGCTGTGAATGAAGATGCTGATTATGTGGTATTTAATGGAAAAGTTGGCTCATTGACTGGTGATAATGCTATTACTGCAGAAGTAGGAGAAACTGTTCGTTTATATGTAGGTAATGGTGGGCCAAACTTGGTGTCCTCGTTCCATGTTATTGGTGAAATTTTTGACAATGTATATATTGAGGGAGGTAATAGCATTAATAAAAATGTACAGACTACCTTAGTGCCCGCCGGAGGTTCAGCCATAGTGGAATTTAAAGTGGATGTTCCTGGTACTTTTATTCTTGTTGACCACTCCATCTTTAGGGCATTTAACAAAGGTGCTTTAGGTATGTTAAAAGTGGAAGGCCCTGATAATAAAACAATCTATTCAGGAACTGTACAGGAGGGTATTTATTTGCCAGAAGGAACCTCCAATCAGGAAATGCCTACACAGGGTAACGAATCAGCTGAAACCGGAAAAGCTAATTCTATTGAAGAAAGTATTGAGCTGGGAAGACAAATTTACATAAGAACTTGTTTTGCTTGTCATCAATCTGAAGGTCAAGGAATTCCGAATGCATTTCCTCCTTTGGCGAAATCAGATTTCTTAAATGCTAATCCCAATCGTGCAATTGGCACTGTACTGAATGGATTAACAGGGGAAATTGAGGTAAATGGAGTAAAATACAATAGTATAATGACTAAGCAAAATCTTACCGATGAGGAAGTAGCTAATGTGCTGAATTATGTATATAGCCAATGGGGGAACAATAAAACAGAAGTAAAACCCAACAGTGTTAAATCCATAAGAGAAGCGACAGATCATTAATAACTTTACATCAATAAAATGAAATGTGTAACCGGATTTTTTTGTTGGAGTGCCTTTATGGTTATGACCTTTATAAATGTAAATGCACAATCTGTTGGAATGGTTGAAATAAAAGGGGGCGCTTTTGTCCCCCTTTATGGAAATGATTCCGTAAAGGTTAAGGTAGATGATTTTTTTATCGATGTTTTTCCTATTACCAGAGAAGAATATTTGCAATTTGTGAAAGACAATCCATACTGGCAGAGAAGTAATGCAAAAAAAATATTTGCTGATGGTAATTACTTAATAAATTGGTACAATGATCTACATTTAAATGAAGACACACCACCTCAAGCCCCTATTACTAATGTGTCTTGGTTTGCCGCAAAAAGATATTGTGAAATTCAAGGTAAAAGGCTGCCAACAATGGATGAATGGGAATTTGTGGCTATGGCTAATGAAAAATTACCAGATGCCAGAACTGATAGTTTATACAATCAGTATATCTTGAATTGGTACGAAACCCCAAAAACCTTTAATCAACAAATAGGTTCTACTTTTAAAAATTACTGGGGAGTTTATGATTTGCATGGTTTGGTTTGGGAATGGACTCTTGATTTCAACTCTGTTCTTCTTTCTGGTGAATCAAGAAAAGATGTCGATAATGATAGAAACCTCTTTTGTGGTAGTGGCTCTATAGGCGCTACCGATTTAATGAATTATGCCGCATTTATGCGATATGCTTTCAGAGGAAGTATTAAAGCCAATTATTCAGTGAAAAATTTAGGCTTTCGGTGCGCAAAAGATAAATAATATGTTAAATAAAATTAAAAATTTTATGGCTAATCATAACTTTAATATTTTGTATATACTCCTTCCTATTATTCTAATATATTCATGTAGTAACCCTAACGAAAAGCAAAGTAATACGTTAAAAAACTTAGATCAGGAACAAGTAATTTCAGATCTTTCCATATATAATTTACCCTCAACATGGACCACTCAAAATGGTGATGATATTGAATTAAAAAATTTGAATGGAAATGTTTTGGTCATGGTTATGATTTATACTTCCTGCCAAGTAGCTTGTCCTCGTTTGGTGGCAGATATGCGTAATATTGATGCTCAACTTCCCCAAAAAAACAAAAATAATGTTAAATTTATTATGGTAAGTATTGACCCTGAAACAGATACTCCCGAAAGGTTAAAGTCTTTTTCTATTGAAAATAAAATGGAAACTGATCAATGGCTCTTTTTAAGAGGAACCGAAGATGATACCAGGGAATTTGCCGCTGTTTTAGCCGTAAATTACAAACAAATTTCCCCTATGAATTTCTCCCATTCAAATATAATTTCCGTGTTTAATAAAAAGGGGGAACTTCAACATCAACAAGAAGGTCTTGGGATGGATAATAAAGAAACTATTGAAACTATAATTCAATTAACCAATTAAGGAATCACTTTATATTATATTAACAAACACTTATGAGTGAAACAGGAATTTATGAACCTTTTTATAAGGTTATAGGAAAGGAATTGGAAGTTTTTGAGCATGCTTATTTAAATAAATTGCCTTTATTATTAAAAGGACCTACAGGATCTGGTAAATCAAGATTTATTGAATATGCTACATACAAATCAAATCAAAAATTGATCACTGTAAGTTGTCATGAGGAAACATCTTCTACGGATTTGATAGGCCGTTATCTTATAAAAGGAGCTGAGACAGTTTGGCAAGACGGCCCTTTAACGAAAGCAGTGAAAGAGGGGTATATAATTTATCTGGATGAAATTGCTGAGGCCAGACCCGATATTTTAGTGGCAATTCACTCACTTACTGATCATAGACGGATACTTTTTATGGATAAAATTGGGGAATCCTTAAAAGCACACCCGGATTTTATGTTGGTTGCCTCTTTCAACCCGGGTTATCAAAAAGGATTTAAAGAATTGAAACCTTCAACAAGACAACGTTTTATTGCTCTTACTTTCAATTACCCCGAGCCAAAATTAGAGGCTGAAATCCTGATTGGTGAATCTTCAGTTGATAAAGAAATTGCAAAAAAACTTATTGCAATTGGAACTAAAATTAGAAACCTCACCGAACTTGGGCTTACAGAAACAGCTTCAACAAGACTCCTAGTGGATGCCGCAATTTTAATAAAAAGTGGCTTACCAAAAAGGTTGGCCACTGAAACTGCTATTGTAGAGCCATTAACTGATGATCCCGAAATAGCCGAGGCTTTAAAAGATCTTTGTAACTTGATTATTTAAATCGTATTGCCTTGGATTTAGACGAATTATTATTCACAAAAATTGCCTTTTACTTTAAACGTAAGAGAAAGAATGAAGCCAAGAACCAAACCCATCGTGCTGATTTGGACACATTACGCCCAAAATTCACAATTTTAAGTCGTGCGTTTTCTGGACAACCTATTGAGGTTCTTACCGCTGAAAGGGAAGGGGGATGGAAAAATAAGAGTTTTTTCCTTCCTGATTTTATAGGTTTCTTGCCAACTCTAGAAGAAAATATCTCCTTTTATCTGTTTAGAATTCTTTATCTTACTATTCAACAAAAGCTTGGGTTTAACTGGTCAAACAATGAAAGTAAAACTTTGATCCAAGATCAGGAGCAAGCTTTAAATTCTTCCTTAAAAGTACTACATGAATTATTTATTGAATATCCTAAATTAGAAAAAATACACGAGCGATTATTAGATTTTGTGCCAGTGATTATTGATAAAAACAAACAAGAAAAAAAAGATCTTTCGTGGTTGTATGGCAAATGGATGGTAAATGATAAAGATCATAGTGTAAAGGATTTGGTCGATGTATCGGGAAACTATAAGGAAAAGAACCTTCCAACACCTAAAACAGAGATTAAAGCCAAACCTTCTGAAAGTATAGAGGTGTTGGAAGTGGATAAAAAAATGCAGGAAGAATATGTGATTAATCACAATTTTGAAAAGGTGGAAACGGCAGAAGAGTTTTCCGGCGTATGGCGTGATTTTGATGGTGACGATACCTTATCTGATGATGCAAATGCATTGGAAGAGCTAAACATGAAACATGTGGTTAGGGTAGATGATCCAGCTCATTCTATTTATCAAGCAGAATTTACCGAAAATGCTACCATTGCTGAAAGCTCTGAAGCCGAACCAAAAGGTTTTTTTAAGGAATACGATGAATGGGACATAAAAAAGAAGGCTTACAAAAAGTCCTTTTGCAAAGTTTTTCCTAAAAAAGTGAAAGGAGATTATTACGAATATTATAAAACTACCGTTACAGATAACAAAAAAGTATTAAATGGCTTGAGGAAAATGTTAACCAATATCAACAATAAATACAACCAATTTCCAAGGCAACCTACCGGTGATGAGTTTGATATTGATGCTTTAATAGATTTATATGCCGATATTCATTCAGGTCATACTCCCTCTGAAAACATTTATCACTATAAGAAGAAAAAGGAAAAAGACCTGTCTATTTTATTGTTGTTGGATGTTAGTTTATCTAGTGATGGCTATGCTGCCAACAATAGAATTTTGGATGTTGAAAAACAAACAGCTTTGTTATTTGGGGAAATAATGAATGAGTACAATATTGACTTTGAAGTTGCTGGGTTTTTCTCAAAAACAAGAAATTTTTGTACGTATCTTACCTTAAAGGGATTTGACGAACCCTGGGTAAAAGGAAGAAATAATATTGGTGCGGTTCAACCTACTGGATATACGCGTATAGGAGGGGCACTGCGTCATGCTGGATCTG